>CAZTZX010000023.1:17647-27767 GCA_964618175.1 uncultured Syntrophomonas sp.
TTCTAATTAGTTCCCTAATATAGCTACTTGTAACTCTATCAGTTGTTAGAAGAATTACTATTCATAAAGGGAGTGAAACTAGTGCTTCTATTGCCGCAATCTCATGGTATGACCATTGGTTCCAATGCACATCATAGGAGTAGGAGGATTGAGGATGACTCATAAAAAAAGCTTTATACACCCATACATTCCTAATTCACCACCAGAAATAGAACAAACCATGCTGGCAGAGATCGGCGTAACTACTGCCGAGGATCTTTACAAAGTTATTCCCCATGACTTAAAACTGCATAGAAAACTAAACCTGCCTGACCCGCTTGTCTCGGAATATGAGCTGAAACGGCATGTCGAAAAGCTACTGGCCCAGAACCAAACCTGTGATGAATACATCAGTTTCTTAGGTTCGGGTTATTGGCATCACTATGTTCCTGCTGTTTGTAGTGAAATAGCCAACCGAGCGGAATTTCTAACGGCTTACTGGGGTGACACATATTCAGATTTAGGTAAATGGCAGGCTATGTTTGAGTATCAGTCTATGATGGGTGAGTTACTGGAAATGGAAGTTGTTAGCTGTCCCACTTATGATTGGAGTTCAGCCGCCAGCAGTTCCATTATGATGGCGGTTCGAATGACTGGACGAACCGAGGTATTAGTTCCCAGCACTACCAGTAAGGAAAGACTCATGCATATGCACAACTTTTCCCGAGGCAAGGCTATCATTAAAACCATTGATTATACTGACAGCGGTATGCTTTCCCTGAAGGATCTCCAAATCAAAATATCAGCTAATACAGCGGCAGTTTATTTTGAAAATCCTAGCTACTTAGGATGTTTCGAATCCCAGGGAAAAGAAATAGCCGATATTGCCCATAAGGCAGGAGCCTTAGTGGTTGTAGGTGTTGACCCAACCAGTCTGGGAATTGTTACGCCGCCGGTGAATTACGGTGCTGATATTGTATGTGGTGATGCTCAGCCGCTCGGTAATGCAATGAATTATGGTGGCGGAGCCTGTGGCTTTATTGCTTCCCGAGATGAAGAGCGTTTTGTAGCCGAACACCCTACTCTTATGGTCAGCATAGCCACAGGCAAGAATGAAGGACAATGGGCATTCGGCGAGTGTACTCACGACCGGACCTCTTATGTAAAAAGGGCGGATTCGCCTGATTATATAGGTACATCGCAATGGCTTAATGCCATTACCTCGGCTGTTTACCTATCTCTTATGGGCCCGGTTGGCATGAGAGAGTTGGGTGAAGGAATAATGAGGCGGACTGCTTATGCTATTAAACAGATCGCCCGCCTAAAAGGGGTACGCACTCCTCTCTTTACTGGCTACCATTTCAAAGAATTCCTAATTAACTTCGATGCGACCGGCAAGACGGTGGCAGAAATCAATCAAAAACTTCTGAACTACGGCATATTCGGCGGCAGAGATCTTAGCCGTGATTATCCTCAACTTGGCCAAAGCGCTCAATATTGCATAACAGAGGTACATTGCTTAGATGACATCAACAAACTGGTTAGTGCATTAGAGGAGGTTTTGGCATGAGAAAAAGCATTGGCTATCACGCCGCTCGCTGGGATGAACCATTAATCATGCAACTTGGTTCCGCAGGGGAACGGGGAGTTCTTCTGCCGGCCTGTGAAAAACAAATACTTGATGAAACAGAAGATCCTGCTAATACCCTGCCCAAAGATCTATTGAGGGAAACACCACCAGAACTGCCGGAAGTTTCCCAACCTCGAGTTGTACGTCATTTTATGAGACTGTCGCAGATGACCATGGGATTTGACGTTACTCCTGACATGAGCCAAGGTACTTGCACTATGAAGTACAGCCCCAAGATCAACGATGTTTTTGCTAATTCTTCTAAAATGATGCAATTACATCCCTACCAAGATGAGCAAACCGTTCAAGGCATACTAGAAATCATTTATAAACTAAACATATATCTGGGTGAAATCTCGGGCATGGCTGGTTTTTCCTTTCAACCGGGCGGAGGTTCCCAAGCTATTTATGCCAATGCCTGCATCATTAGGGCCTACCATGAAGCTAATGGTGAAGGACAACAACGTAATGAAATTATTTCCACGGTCTTTTCTCATCCAGTTGATGCCGCGGCAGCCCATACGGCTGGTTTTAAGGTGATAACACTCATGCCGGAACGCAATGGTTATCCCAGTGTGGAAGCTTTGCAGGCGGCCCTGTCTCCGCGCACTGCCGGCCTAATGATTACTAATCCGGAAGATACCGGGATATTTAACCCCCATATTCGTAAATTTGTGGACCTGGTTCATGCTGCCGGCGGATTATGTTCCTACGACCAGGCTAATGCCAACGGTATACTGGGAATTGCCCGTGCCCGTGACGCCGGGTTTGACATGTGTCATTTTAATTTACACAAAACCTTTTCAACTCCTCATGGATGTATTGGCCCGGGGTGTGGTGCCATGGGAGTAAGCACCGATCTGGTGAAATTTCTACCAGTTCCCACTGTGAGTTTTGATGGGCAGAAATATCATCTGGAATATGACCACGCCGATTCCATTGGGCAAGTTAGGACTTTTAACGGTAATATACCAGCTGTGTTAAGATCCTATGCTTGGATAATGAGCTTAGGAGCGGAAGGTCTGAAGCGCGTAGCAGAAATGGCAGTACTGAATAATAACTATCTAACTAAGAAAATTTCCGAAATAAAAGGGGTGTCCATCTCTTACCCGGAAGGCGGACAGCGCCTGGAACAGACTAGGTTCTCATGGGAAACGCTGGAGAAAGACACGGGTGTAAATACGGAAGATATCAGAAGGCGTATAGTGGATTATGGCATTCAAAGTTATCATACCAGCCATCATCCTATTATCGTACCAGAACCCTTTACTCTGGAACCCAGTGAGAGTTTTTCGAAGGAAGATTTAGATTTGTATGTTGATATATTCACCAAGGTAGCTGAAGAAGCCTATGAAGACCCGGAGTTAGTATTGACTGCTCCACATCGGAGTACAACCACTCAAGTAGATCGCAGTGATTGTGATAATCCTGACAAATGGGCGATGACTTGGAAGGCTTATCGGCGAAAACACCTGAACACTGGCGAATAAGTATAAAAACAGCTGCTAAGGAGAGATCAAATTGAGCTACTATCTACACATGCAAGGCATCAATAAATCCTTTCCTGGTGTATGGGCTTTACGAAACGTTGATTTCGAAGCCGCGAAAGGGGAGGTCCACGCCATTGCCGGTGAAAATGGTGCTGGCAAGTCTACCTTGATTAAAATTCTGTCCGGCGCCTACCTCCCCGATACGGGGAAAATATTTTTAGATGGAAAGGAATTGCATATTTCTGATCCTCACTCCGGTCGTAAGCAGGGAATATCGGTTATTTATCAGGAGTTAAGCTTGATACCTAATATGACGGTGTCTGAAAACATATTTCTGGCCAATATGCCCAGGAAGTTTGGCGCGGTAAAAACGCGTGAAATGAAACAGCGTACTACTGAGGTAATGCAAGAACTTGGCTTTGATATCGGTCCCGATGACAGAATCAAGGATTTAAGTATGGTGCAGCGACAGGCAGTGGAAATTGCCAAAATATTGGTCGAAGATACCAAAATTGTAGTTATGGACGAACCTACGGCACTCCTGCCTCCCAGAGAGGTAAAAACACTGTTTACCGTTATTGATAAACTTAGAAATCGAGGCGTTACAGTGCTCTATATCTCGCACCGCCTGGATGAGATATTTCGTATAAGTGACCGAATCACGGTTCTTAGAGATGGGAGTAAAGTCAGTACACTGTTAACCAAGGATACCAACCTGGATGATTTGGTGCAGATGATGATAGGAAGAAAACCAGCTGAACGGCAGTATTGGAAACCTGAACGAGCCGAAAAACTAAAAAAATCTGCGGTTGTTTTGGAAGTGGAGGATTTAGGGGACGGTGAAAACTTAAAGAATGCATCATTAAGTGTTCGGCAGGGAGAAATAATAGGTATAGCTGGTCTGGTGGGTTCTGGCAATAGTGAAATATTGCAGTGCATTTTTGGGGCTAAGAAGGCGGTGAGCGGTAGGATAAGAATTAACGGCCAAGAGGTTAAATCGTTCCAACCTGCTACCGCTATAAAAAAAGGTCTGGCATTTTTACCTTCGGATAGAAGAAATATGGGGCTTGTACTGGGCCAGACTATTAGGAGCAATATTTCTCTGGCTGGCCTGAATGAACTAAGCAAATTCATGGTGGTTAATAACAAAGCGGAAAACAGAGTAGTTGATCAACTAATAGAAAAACTCAATATAAAGAGCAGGAGCCGAGAACAAATGGTGGAAACACTGTCTGGCGGTAATCAACAAAAGGTTGTGATGGCTAAATGGATGTTGCCGGAGTGCGATATTCTGATGTTTGACGAGCCTACTCGGGGAATTGATGTTGGTGCCAGATCCGAAATATATGAATTGATGCTGGAATATGTAGAGCAAGGCGGCACCATTGTTATGGTAAGCAGTGACATGCAGGAGTTGTTGTCAATATGTGACCGGATTATCGTAGTAGGCCAAGGTCGAGTAACCGCTGATTTGAACCGCGAAGAAGCTACTGAAGAAAAAATCGGCATGGCCATGTTTTAGGGAGGACGGGAAGATGAAGGACAGTTCACGCAGTTTTGATTTTAGATCATTTTGGAGTTCCTATCAGGTATGGATCATATTTATCGGTTTGATGATTATTTATGGTATCATTTCGCCGGAATTTTTTACCTCCAGAAATATCAACAATATAATGACCCAAAATGCCATGCTGGTTGTGGTTGCTCTAGCTCAGCTGCTGGTAGTTATTACAGGTGGGATTGATCTGTCGGTGGGAGCTATTTTAGCGCTTACCGGGGTAATGACTGCCCAGTTTGTAGTAGGAGGCATGCCGGTAGGTCTGGCAGTATTAGCTGCTATGGGTATTGGTGCTCTAGCAGGAGCCATAAGTGGTCTGCTGGTAGCCAAGTTTAAGTTTGCTCCATTTATAGCCACCCTGGCTACTATGGTTATGGTACAGGGTATGACCTATGTTAAATCTGGTGGTCATGTTACCTATGTTTCCGATGAGGGTTTTAGGTTTCTTGGCCGGGGATATATTTTGAATATTCCTGTCCTAGTGTGGGTAATGTTGCTGATCATCGTGGTGGCGTGGTTTGTTCTGAAGAAAACTGTCATGGGCCGAAGGCTCTATGCAGTGGGCGGAAATGCCGAAGCGGCAAGATTGGCGGGCATAAATGTACCCAGATATCAGTTCAGTGTTTACGTGTGTTCGGGTATCCTATGTGGGTTAGCGGGGGCATTTATGGCATGTCGTTTGGGTGCCGGCAGCCCTACTATTGGTTCTGGATGGGAACTGGATGCGATAGCGGCGGTGGTAGTTGGCGGCGCATCACTTATGGGTGGTACCGGAACCGCGCTGAATTCCGTGCTGGGAGCGCTGATTATTGGGTTTATCCGCAATATACTCAACCTGCTGGGAGTGGCCACCTATCCTCAGTTAATTGTTAAGGGGCTCATTATCATATTGGCCGTACTAAGCCAGAATCTTGGCAGTGGAATAGGAAGCAGAACCAAAACAGGAGGTGGTGGAACAGGCGAAGCTACAGTCCAAAGGGGAAAAGAGCAAAGTTCATAAATGGCAGAGAAAAGAGGAGGCATTAGAATGCGTAAAAACAAAGGAATAGCTTATTTATTACTGATCGCAATGGTTTTTGCTGTGCTTATGCTAAGCGGCTGTAGTTCCGAAGGAGGAGAACAATCTGCTGACCCCCAACAGCCCGCCGGTCAATCCAGCGATATTAACCCCACTGGAGAAAAAGTGACTATTGGCTGGAGTGAAAGGGCATTAGCAGGAACACCATGGTTTGAAGCAATGGTGAGTGCTGCTGAAAAACTGGCAGCGGAGAATAACATCGAATTAATAGTAATTGATGCACAAAACAAACCTGACAAACAGGTTGCCGACATGGAAGACCTCATTGCTCGCGGCGTTGATGGAATAGTACTTGATCCGTGCCATCCTACTGCAATACTCACTGCGGTAGAGAGTGCCAATGCGGCTGGTATACCTATTGTAGGGGTTAATAGTGCTATAGATACTTCCATTAACCCTAATGCACGTGTAGAAACTATTATAACTTCGGATAATTATACTATCGGTTACGGTGTTGGGTATGAACTAGGCAAAAAATGGGACAAACCTGCCGCCAATGTCGTTATAATGAGCGGGCACATGGGAGACCTGGAAGGCTGGCAGAGAAGAAACGGATTTATAGCAGGTTTCTCTGAATATCAATACGAAAAATTTGGCGCTGCCAAAATTAACGTTCTTGCCCAGCGGTATGCCGGTGATTGGGATCCTGACAAAGCTTTGACTCAGATGCAGGATGTTTTGGTGAAATTCCCGGGTCAGATCGATGTGCTATTCAGCGAAGGTGATGCTATGGCCTTAAGCTGTGTTACGGCACTTAAATCAGCTGGAGAAAGCGATGTACTGGTAGGTTCAATTGATGCTCAGTTGGAGGCAATTGAGGCCTTGAAAGACGGAGATATTGTTGCCATAGGCATTAACAGTGCGGTTGAAACCGGTAAAGCGGGAATAGTCAATCTCATGAAAGTAATAAGTGGTGAGGATATTTCAACGCGTATTTATTTGCCTTCTCCCACTATTACCCAGGAAAATGTAGACGAATACTATCAGCCAGGAGTACCTTTCCTATAAAAATCAGGTCATTAACGGGAATGCCTGTTGGCATTCCCGTTAAAAAAACCTAGCTAGATAAACTAACAAGGGGACGTAAACATGAAGCGGTTAGGGCTCATAGTTAACCCTATTGCCGGTATGGGCGGCAAGGCGGGATTAAAAGGCAGTGACGGGGCCGAAATGATCAAAAGGGCGCGCATTTTGGGAGTTGAACCGGAGTCGCCCCATCGTACCTTGGAAGCTCTGAAAGTTTTACAGCCTCTTAAAGAGATGATCCAAATAATTACTTATCCGGCTGAAATGGGAGAACATGAAGCCTGTCAAGCGGGCTTCGAACCAGTGGTAATTGGGGCCATCAATAGTGGACACACTGGTGCGGAGGATACCATAAAAGCAGCACGGGAGATGCTGGCCATAGGTATTGATCTTCTGGTTTTTGCCGGGGGTGATGGTACAGCTCGCGATATATTTGGAGTAGTTGACACCCAGATACCAGTGGTAGGTATTCCAGCAGGTGTCAAAATCCATTCGGGCGTTTATGCGGTAACCCCGCGTAGTGCTGGACAGGTGGCCTTACAATATCTTCAGAGTGACTCCGGCAGACTTAGAGAAGCGGAAGTAATGGATATAGATGAAGATGCTTTTCGCCAGGGAAGAGTTAAAGCCAGTCTTTTCGGTTACATGCTTACGCCTGAAAACAGACGCTATATGCAAAATACTAAGTCGGGATCCAGAACGACCAGTACACAATTAAATGGTATGGCTGCGCGCATAGTGGCAACTATGGAACAGGATGTTCTATATATAATCGGCCCTGGCACTACCACCCGAGCAATTATGGAGCAGCTAAATCTGCCTAATACACTGCTTGGTGTTGATGTTGTACTGAACGGAGAGCTAGTCGCCGCAGACGTAAACGAAAAACAATTATTTGAACTGATTGGCGGGAAAAAGGTTAAGATTATCGTCACTGTTATTGGCGGGCAGGGACATTTCCTGGGTCGTGGTAATCAGCAAATCAGTCCCCGTGTTATTAGAGAAGTTGGTCAAGAAAATATAATAATAGTGGCAACCCAGGAGAAGTTGATAGCCTTACACCCTGCACCACTATTAGTTGATACCGGTGATGTTCAATTAGACCAGGAATTCATTGGGTATAGGCAAATCATTACTGGTGCGGAAGACAGCACTGTTTTTCCTGTCAGCAGTTAAGGTGCTACTATCATTCCATACGGCTATTGTATATTATTGTTTATATAGGGACAATTTAATAAAGGGAGGATGGGTTCGAGAGAGTTGAGTACATACTCACGCCGAAGGAGCAAATGATTTCCAGTTATCCCTGGAAAATGTGAAACTCTCAGGTTTAAAGGATCGAACCCGGACCTATCTCTGGAAAGTCAATAATGACACCAACGGGGCAAGCGCAAGCGAATCTCTCAGGTACAAGCAACAGAGGACAAGGATGACTTGTTTTCTGTTTTCTTATTAATTGGCAAAGGTGGGTGAAACATATGGCAGCAAGTTATGATCTATTGATTCTCGGAGGTGGGCCAGCTGGCTTGGCAGCAGGAATTTACGGTGCCCGCGCCAAGCTAAAAACGGCCATTATCGAGAAAGGGAGGCCGGGAGGCCAGGCGGCTACAACTGAGGAATTGGAAAACTACCCGGGTTTTGGACCTGGGACTACTGGCCCGGGGCTAAGCCAATCCATGGCTGAGCACGCGGAAGCATTTGGGGTCGAATTTATTAAAGACACCATTATAGGAATGGATCTGCCGGATAAGATAATCAGCGGCAAGAAAGGTGACTATCATGCCAAAGCCATAATATTTGCCCTGGGAGCTGAACCGCGTCTGTTAAGTGTGACTGGCGAGGGTAAACTACGCGGTAAGGGGGTAAGCTATTGCGCTACCTGTGACGCTGATCTATTCGAAGAATTGGATGTGGCGGTAGTAGGCAGCGGAGATGCAGCCATTGAAGAAGCTGAGTACCTGACCAGATTCGCCGAATCAGTAACCATGATAGTGATCCATGAGGAAGGCCATGTTGATGCTAACCCGGTTGCAGCCGAGCGTGCTTTCAAGTCACCTAAACTTAAGTGGATCTGGAATAGTACGGTCCAAAAAATCAATGGTGATGAAATTGTGGAATCGATTACTTTGAAAAACATCAAAAGCGGAGAGGAAAGTGATCTTCCCGTTAATGGAGTTTTTATTTACATCGGTACGGTTCCCAAAACTGAACTGGTTAAAGACGTTTTGGAGCTAAACTCCCATGGCTATGTAATAACCGATGAAAAAATGGCCACCAACATTGAAGGTGTTTTTGCGGCCGGTGATGTGCGGGACAAGTATCTGCGTCAGGTAGTTACCGCCGTCGCTGATGGCAGTATTGCCGCAGTAGCTGCCCAAAGGTATATTCAAGACCGAGTACAGTGGGAAAATGAGGTCATGAATTCCTCAAAACCAGTGGTAGTTGTCTATTATGATCCCACTGATATGAAGGGGACGGAAGAGGCCGGTATGGTTGACCAATTCCTAAATGAAAACCCGGGCAAATTCAATCTGGTAAAGGTAGACGCTACCCGTAATGAACTGGTGAAAAATCGTTATCAAATCAGGGAGGAAGATCTGCCCCTAGTACAGCTATTTGTTGATGGGAAACTCGATGCAACTATCAATAACATAAGTAAAGAAGGTTTGAATGGATTACTGAAATACTAACAGAAAAGGAGGATGATTTATGCTGGAGGTAACAAAAGACAATTTTGACCAGGAAGTATTAGAATCCGATCAGGTAGTTTTGGTCGACTGGTGGGGACCTAAATGCGAACATTGCCTGGAGCTTATGCCGGATATCAAGAGTCTGGCCGAAAAATATCGAGGGCAGATGAAATTTTGCTCGGTTAATGTCTCTGGCAACCGTCGCTTGGCCATCAGCCATAAAGTTTTGGGACTGCCTGCCATACTATTCTTTAGCCAGGGAGAAAAAATTGATGAATTGTCTGGTCAGGAAATAACTATCGAAGATATTGAAGACAAGGTAGCGCAACACATCAAATAGCAGACGGGAGGTATTAATGTGAAGCTGGAACTAGGTAATATCATGGTCAAAGATGTAATATTTGGCGAACAGACCAAGGTTATAGACGGCATTGTTCATGTAAATAAAGGTGAATTAATGGCTGCTATTGCTGATGAGCGTCTGCTATGCCGTGATATTCATATAGTCAAACCTGGTGAATCGGTACGTCTGTGTCCGGTCAAAGATGTCCTGGAGCCACGCGTAAAAGTGGCAGGCCCCGGTAGTGTATTTCCAGGCTTCTCCGACCAACTAACCGTAGTAGGCGAGGGGCGCACCCATGTATTAAAAGGTATGACAGTTATCACTGT
>CAZTZX010000024.1:0-2976 GCA_964618175.1 uncultured Syntrophomonas sp.
TCCCCAGTGTCCCCGGGTGTCTGCAAACAGCTTGGTGCCTGAGGAAGATAATCCCAGGGTTTTTACTATCATCGTGGCAAATTCGGCCCGGCTAATAGCTTGGTTAGGTCTAAAGCACCCATCTGGATAGCCACTGATAACTCCACTGGCCACCAGATCTCGAATTTGTCTTTCAGCCCAATGCCCATAAATATCATTCAATACTACGGTTGGCTTTTTAATCTCTGGTTGTGGTTTTGGTTTAACTGGCTCAGGTTCAGTTTTATCAGCCAAAACCGCGAATCTGGTAAAATGATCTGTTTTGCCGCTTACCGTCTTTTCTGACCAGTTTACCTTAATGTCATCCAGTTCGATCCAGCGACGCCCATTCCAATAGTAGAGCGATACTTCATGTGTTTTTCTGTCTGCCTTGCTCTTATTAAAAGGAAGAATAATAGTCACATCGCGGTCAAAATCGGCGCTGATGCTTTTAGTGATATTGAAAACATCGCTGACTAGTTCCATGTCACTGGGTATGGAAGTGCTGGAACGACTTGCTTTAGTAATGTCTATTCTGACCCTGCTATCAACCGCATTCCTGGGAATGTTGACGGTTACTCCATTCTTCTTTATTTTCCCGCCGTTGCTGTCTACCCACTCATCTCCATACCAGTCATCCCAATAATAGCTGCTACTTGAACTGCGGGTGATAGTGATGTTCTTGCTACCAACCACACCTGAATTGTCATTGGCATAGGCTTTAACAGTGACGGTGCCGGTAGAGTATGCCGTCAATAAACCTTGGGAAGAAATGTAGGCGCTGCCGGTCCCATCTATCACTTTCCATATCACCTTTTTGTCAGTAGCATTGCTTGGTTTTAAGGTGGCAATCATCTGTAAAGTACGGCCTTGGCGAACCCTGGTTTCTCCATTCTTGCCGCTTACAGTAATAGAGGTCACTGGCACAGTTAACTTTCTGTTAACGATTACTGTATAGTCTGCCCAAGTATCATTACCTGCTTTTACCGTGTAACCTACCGGTTTAGTAAAGTCTTGAGCCGCTCCAGAAGCGGGGGTAACACTTGTGCCGGTATGCTGGACAGTGGGCACTAATCTGGTCCCATCAGTAGACGGAATTGTTAACGAAATAGTCCTGTCTTTTAGGTTTATTATCCCTACTACAGCTGGATCAAAGTCTTTGAACACAAAAGAGGTTATGGTGGGGATAATCCTAACCGTGTAATAGCTGGCAGCCGTGGTATTCATGGAATCAGTGACCGTTACTGCAAAAGAATATTTCCCGGCCTGAGTAGCTATTCCGCTTAGAATCCCCTTATCCAGATCAAAACCTGCCGGCAGTTTTCCTTCAGATACATTGTAAGCATAAGGAGGAGACCCTCCGCTGGTAAAGGTTTCGAAATCAACCTCCTTGATCTTATCTCCCACCTGATATTCACCAAACACATGGTCCGATAAGATGAGTGCGGGGAGAGTGTTTACTTGCAGAGTATAAGTGACCCGTGTTACCTTATCCGGAGCAGTTACTACCAGGGTATCCCCACTTTGTACAGGATCATGAATATCTTGAGCGTCCCATTCCTGATCAAGATGACCTTTGGTCAACGCCTTAAGGAAATCCCCTTTACTAGTTCCAAATGGTATATTGCTGATGGTTTCGTCGGCAATTCCCCCTGCACTTACCGTATAGATGGCAGAGGTAACTGTAGCGTTATTACTTATAATATCTGGAGGGGTTTTGACTGCGACCTTTTTGATTCGGCTGAAGTTGCCTTTCAAGTCCTGGGCTGCCACAAAAACATTATAAGCCGTATCATGTTCTGATAATGCTATCTGCAACTTGGCTACAATGTCTGCACTTATGTTAATACTGCCTTTTCTAAACCTCTGGCTTCCTAGACGGCCTTTTTCGGTCATGATATCGGCAACGGCTGGCTTTACACTATCCCGGGTAACTAGATAATAAGCACGACCGGACTTGTCTGCTTTGACCAATACTTCCACCGTTTTACTGCCAGCGGGCTGCTCGGCACCCACTTGCGGATAATTCTCTGCAAATTGTGGCGGGTTTTTATCCCCGATGTTTGTCAGACTTTGCCCCTCTTTGACACCAATCCTTGCTTTGAATTGGTCTATAACCCTAGTCTCATGGTCAACGGGGATTGCTGCACTAGTTGATCCGGGGCAAATGATCAAAAGCATAATTGCTGCCAGCAAGGCAGCCGTCAATCTGCAGGTCTGTTTTATCCTTAATATTGACCTTCACCTCCTTTCCCCCAAATTGACCCTGGTATTATATACTAATGATTTGCGTACCAGAAGATTCCCCCATACGCTTAAAATAAATTGGTATAATATAACTATTGAGGCCATATTAGTATCAAGCCCAAGAATCGATGTAGTATTTTTACTCATATAGAAAGAAAAGGCTTCTAATCATCGTATTGCACAGATGTAAGGTGTGTTACGATATTCTATGTAATCAGATATTATTAGAAAGGAGCGAATGAATCTTGAAGAAGAGAATTAGCATTATACTTAGTCTTATCCTGGTTATGGCCTTGGCAACCCCGGTTTTTGCAGCCGTAAGTCTGGATGTAAACGGGAGGGCTTATGAGCCATCCAGCGAGCTTTTACTGGAAAACGGAGTAACCTTGGTGTCACTTGATGTTATAACTGATGCATTAGGTTGCGAAGTAACCACTGAAGCCAACCAGGTTACTTACCAGGAAAACGGCAATGCGGTGCAGATGAACATAGACAGCACCACTGCAGTTGTTAATGGAACTGACCAGATCATGCCTATAGCGCCCCGCATGACAAACGGTCAAGTATATGTTCCGCTGCGCTTCGTACTGGAATCCTTCGGTGCCCAGGTGGGCTGGAATGGCGAAACCAACGCTGTATCTGTTACCTACAACGACACCCGTAATGATATGACTGCCGCAGAACTCATGGCTAAAGCCTCCGTGGCTATGG
>CAZTZX010000024.1:3076-9356 GCA_964618175.1 uncultured Syntrophomonas sp.
ATGAAACAGTCTATGACTCAGGATCCGGCTACGGTTATGCAAATGATGAAAGATATGGGGATGACGATTTCTTTTGATCAGGATCAGGAGAAAAACGGCAAACAGTACTGGGTCATTAAGGCCACCATGGATGGAGATATGCTTAACAGCGACTATTTCAAACAGTTGACCCAGCAGATACCTGGGTTGGGGCAGGACTTAGACCTGGAACAACTGTTGAAAAACCTGGATTTGGACTTAACCTATGACCAATGGATCGAACAGGAGACTTTCTATACTGACTATATGAACTTGTCTGGTGATATCAAATTTGTCATGGATTTGCCTGCGAATCCGGACGGAACTGCGAGTGGCCCGATGGAAATGGCTATGACCTTAAATGCAGCTTATGCCATGTCTGATTATGGCCAAGAGTTTACTTTACCGGATATTGAAAATGCGCGTGACTTTAACGAGGTAATGGCCGAGCAGATGGCTCAGGTTGAGGTAGCCTTGGAAGCGCAAGAATAAGCATACTACCGAAAGGGGCGGTCGAAGCGTACGTCGACCGCCCCTTTTCTCTTCCTGTTTTGCCATTAACCAATAAAATGAGATACCGAACAGCATACCGATAATTTGATTCTAACTACACATTTTCCCATGCTTTTGCTCATCCCCTTCACCCAATTGGCATAAAGAAATCACGGTCACCATAGAATGTAGAAAACCTGACGAGGGGGGACAGCTTCATGCCCAGAATTTTTGGTTTTTATGAAATTCAGCCCCGGGCAAAAGTTACTTTGATTGGCATCCTGGCGCTGGTGATCCTGGCCAGCAGTGTTATGTATGTACAGGCCTATCACCGTTTGAAACCAGTTTACGAGGTAAAAACTGACCGCAAGGTGGTAGCTCTGACCTTTGATATAAGCTGGGGCAATCAAACACCCATGCCGGTCATAGAAATACTGAAGGAAAATAAGATCAAATCCACTATCTTTCTGTCAGGCCCATGGGTTAAACAGAACCCTGATGTGGTTAAGCGTATCAAAGAAGACGGACATGAAATCAGTAGCCACGGCTATCGTCACATAAACTTAAGCAATCTCAGCAAAACGGAAATAAAAGGTGAGATAAGTAAGGCTCACCAAAATATTAAAGAAGTCGCTGATGTAGAACCTAACCTGATTCGTACTCCCAATGGCGACTACAGTGATCAGGTCATTGAAGCCATCCATGAAAGTAATTATGAAGCTATTCAATGGAGTGTGGACTCGTTGGATTGGATGAATCCCGGAGTGGACACTATTGTAGAGCGAGTCAGCAAACGCGTGCACCCTGGTGCCATCATTCTCATGCATGCCAGTGACAGCTGTAAACAGACTACCGAAGCCCTGCCACTGGTCATAGATAATCTGCAGAAGCAGGGTTATGAAATTGTCACGGTTTCTGAGCTGTTGAAAATGGGGGAGAAGGAAAACTAATTGGAACAGAAAATAAATGAAGCCATTTAAGGTCTGGCTTAAATAGCTTCATTTAGTCCTGTTCTTGATCCTGGTATTCATCGACATGTTCCAGGCCGATATCCCGTAGGATCTCGTCAATCAAAGTTTTATCCACTTACTATATCCCTCCTTTCTAAATCGTACCCATTGCACAGCCTTTAGGTACTATAAAACCAGCGCGCTAGGTAAAATCATTGTAAAGATTAGCTAGTTTAGTCTCAAGAATAATTATCGGTATTTTCTGACTATTTGTCAACTTGTTTCCAAATCATCTTGCGATGCTGCCGTTTCCGGCAGTTCTTCGCTGATGGTCAAGCCCCGCGGAACCTTTTCGACTTCCGCCAGGATGTCTATATCAGCACTGCCGGCTGCGCCCAATTCCTTAAATCGGCGCGCTGCCACCATAACACGGCCTTCATAAGAGCCCACCGCTCTATTATATGATTCAACTGCTTTTTCTAGACCTTTGCGCATCTCCAGAAAGTGATCGGTCATGACCCTTAAACGATCGTAGAGATTCTTACCCAGTTCGCTTATCATCTCGGCATTTTCAGCGATTACTTCCTCTCTCCAGCCATAGGCTACTGTTCGCAAGAGCGCGATCAAGGTGGTAGGCGTGGCCAGGATGACCCGCTGTTGGGCACCGTATTCGATCAGTGTAGGATCCTGCTCCAGAGCAGCACTGAAAAATGCTTCCCCCGGAATGAATAAAACTGCGAATTCAGGAGCCCGTTTGAATTGGCTCCAGTAGTTCTTGCTGGCTAACTGCGTGATATGAGTACGTATCTGCCGAGCATGATTCACTAATTGGGTCTTGCGCTGCTCTTCATCTTCAGATTCCAAGGCTTCCAAATAAGCCTGCAAGGGTGTTTTAGAATCTACCACTACCAGTTTTTCATTAGGTAAGTGTATTATCATATCAGGACGTAAACGCCCTTCTTCAGTGGTAACTGAATCCTGTTGGGTAAAATCGCAGTGTTCTAACATTCCCGCGATCTCTACCACTCGTTTAAGCTGGATCTCTCCCCAGCGTCCTCTAACATTGGGAATGCGTAATGCCTTCACCAGATTGGAAGTCTCTGACTGCAGTTGATTCTGAGTCGAAGCTAGTGTCTTAAGCTGCTCAGTGAGGCCTCCATAGGCAGTATTTCGATCCTTTTCAATAGATTTTATCTGTTCATCTACCTTTTGCAGGGACTCGCGCAGCGGTTCTACCATCTGGGCTATGGCCTTCTGCCGCATTTCCAGATCTCCCTGCGCACCCTGTTGGTATTTCTCCAGAGTAGTGCGGGCCAAATCCAAAAACGATTGATTGTTATGCTGTAAGGCTTCCGCTGATAAAGCTTTGAAAGCATCTGACAATTGAGCTTGCGCTTCATTCAGCAATACCATTTTTTCTTGCATAGCCTTTTGTTCTGCGGACAGACGGGCTTCCAGTTCGGCAATTTGAGTTTGCAGAGTAGTATTATGCTCTGTCAATTTGTAACCTTGTTCAAGTGTGCGGCTGATTTCTGCCTGCAAAGCAGGGATCTGCTGGTTCTTCTCCTCGGCGGTAGCTCGTCGCTGCTGTTCCTGCTCCAATTGGCTGCGCAGCTGCGTGATCTCTTGTTGGTTTTGGGCGTTAATCTGCTTTTCTTCTTCCAGGTCAACTTCTTTATACTGCAACCGTTCCTCCAGGACGGATTTCTCAGCCATCCATTGAGCTTTATCTAGCCGCCCTTTAAACACTACAACCATCAAAAGAGCTATTATCAGCACAGCTACAATTACATATACTGCTATCGATTCCATCTATAGTAACCTCCCGGGTATTCTTAGTATTCTACTTAGTAAATTCTCGCTATAGACCCGATTGTCCTTCACCGAACAGGAGTAGGTAGGGAACGACCGTAGGGGACGATGCCCACATCGTCCCGTTTACCTGTGACCTATAGAATCATCGCATGCTGATAAACGAACCTGTAGGGACGATGTGGGGTGCACTTCATGGGCATCGTCCCCTACCTCCTAGCAGAGTAATTCCTTCCCGAGCAGATATTTTGAGACTTTTTCAGTAGTCCCGGACGGTTCTCGAAATTGCGTAAACTGGCGCAATTGTGGGACTTTTCCAGCTTTTGCACACGTCTGCCTGTCTGAATCCCATGCTTAAGGGAACATAATCTATGTTTATCTGCTCCATAAAGGAATTCATTGCCATATTGCCTTGAAACGTCTTGTGAAAGGTATTACAATCACAATTAAGAAGAACGGACAATTAAATAGAAGGAGATGAGGCCACCCATTATGGATCGAACGCAATCAAATAAAGCGTAGCGATCACACATATTGACTGATCGGAAGAAGAATACTAAATAGACGACCCCAATGATCAAAACACGCCGTATCACGAAATGAACTTTTATATTTACAGAAAGGTGGGGATGTATATGTTAAACAGAGAAGGAATCATTGTACGCCTCATAATGGCAGCAGCTTTATTCTTTTTGTCAGGTACGGAAATACTGACAGGAAACCTGGCGACTTTGAGCGGAGTTTTGGGAGTAGTAGAACTGGCCACAGCACTATTACGATACTCACCATTACAAGAAGCTATCGATATTGTAACAGCTCATTGGGACGACAATATTCACAGCAAGGGTTATCATGCCGCTCTCAAGTAAAGGTAAATCCAACTCCCCGAAATAGGCCTGTCCGTCCACAGGCCTATTTCATTTTCTGTTTTTGATCCATTCTCCTTCTACCAAATAATGAGTTTCAAATTGGTTTTCGGGCAATTTAACATTATCCCACTGATCATGTACGTCGTAATATATTTCGCCTGATTCAGGTCTATAAATGCGATATACTTTGGTCACCGGTTCCCCTTTTACTTGTTCTCCTAAATAGAACAATTCTCCGCTAGTTCCACTGAAATTAGCGGGGAAATTCAACCACACTTCCCCAGTCTGGTTCTTGAAATCCTCAAAAATCTGCTCTCGGCTAATTACTGGGAGCAGTTGCTCCTGATTCTGGTCATTATAGTTGAAAACCACCAGGATAATAACCGCTATGGCGATTATGTATAGAATCGGCCTGCGCTGCATTTTTACACCTCAATTCATATCCGACGCCACTGCCCATCGTCGAACTCAGTGATCAAGCCCCGTCTTTCTAAGCGCTGCAAGTGTTGTAAGAGCATCATGCGGCTCCAAAACTGTGTATATTCCGTGCGAGCGGGGTAAGTGCTTACAAATGGCTGATCAGCTATATCCTTAAAGGCACGGGGGACTTTCATATATTCCAAAATATTATGCTCTTTTCGCAGACCTATATCAATATATTCTCGCAACAGCTGGGCAATATTATCTTCTCCACGCATAAAGGGGCGCCGGTGCGATGTAGTCAGAACAGCCGGATCCAGAAGTTCAAGCCTCCTTACTGATTTCTCAAACTGATCGAAGCTCGAATAATTCCCCCCATACCAGGGACCATAGGGCGACAGATCGATATCACCAGAAAATAGGATATTGCTCGATTCCAGCCAAAATGAGCAGTGTCCGTGGGAATGTCCGGGAGTGTGCAGGGCAATTATATGTTCATGCCCCGTATCCCAACTATGACTGTCATCAATCAATCCTCCTAATTGAACCGGCACAAAGCCTGGTGAAACAGGTACATCATCAGGCATCGCCGCAGTTTGGGCTAATCTTCTGTGGCGAGGTTGGCCCATTAGTTTATCCCAGTACTGATACCCATTATAGGATGCATAAACGGTCGCATCTTCATAACCGGGTGCTTCCTCCCGGGAGGCCCATACTTGAGCGTCAGGAAAGAAACTTACCCCATTAATATGGTCAAAATGATTATGACTTAATAATAGTATATCGACCGGTTCCTTTACGTCACGGTAAGCTCTGCCACCAGACCCGGCATCGATCAATATGGAGGGATCTCCTTTAATAAAAACTGAGTTAGAATACGGAAAAACTGACTTGCCTTCCGGCCGAATCAGCTGAACATGTTTATTAAGCTCGATAATCAATTGAATTGCACTTCCCCTGTTTTTACTGGTTGAGTCCGACATGCTCGGCCCCACAGCAATTAAAAAGCCCGGGAGATTAAGCCCGAGCTGGTGGATGGCTCTTATTCCAGTTTGTCTAGCATTTCTAGAACCATATCGAAAAAGTAGGTAATATCTTCTCTTTCAGTAATGCCCGCCTTAAAACCTATCTCTGGAAAGCGACCGCTGCTGCTGATCTTAATGTTCACGGTGTATTGGGCACGATCCATTTCCTGCTCTAAGCGTTCCAGGTCAAGGTCATCCCAGTCTTCTTCTAGGCCGATTTCATCATCAGCGATATCGGCGCTATCCATCAGGCTCTCATCATCATAATGGGCTTCTTGGTTATCTATTATCTGCGACACGATCCACATAACGTCTGTGGTACTCATATCCAGTTCTTCGCTGAGCTGCACGATTTCATTGGCTACCGGTGTTATTTTGAGTAGGTCGGATAAATTCACCGGTTCCCCTTTGCCCCATCTTTTCTTCAAAACGATCACCTCCACATCTGCTTACCATAATTCAAGTGTTGCCACCAAGCTTTATCTGTTTATGGTATAAGTAAATCCTTAGGTTGATTCCACAGTTAATTGTACTCCCTCTAATCTGATTATATGTGAAGCAACTGAGAAAATACAATGGATTTGCGCCTCTTCAGGTTGCCTTTTAGCTATGAAACTTCTTCCATAGCGGGGCTAACGCGCTAGAGACCAACTGGAATGAAATTATAACATGAAGCAACTGGCCCCGCAATGTT
>CAZTZX010000024.1:9456-11332 GCA_964618175.1 uncultured Syntrophomonas sp.
AAACCAAAAGAGGTAATTCTTATGAAAGATACTTCTCGCGAGACAGTAACAGTCGATGAAAATCACCGCATCCGTAGTGTTCGACTTAGTCCCTGGAGCCAGAAACTCAAAGCAGTTGCTAAAGCGCCACTAAACTGGCGTCTGTTAGTTAAATTTGCGCTGGCTGGCGCTCTGGTCGGTGCATTATTTGCCTGGATCTTTTAGGTTCTATGCTAAGATTGCATATTCATGCGCTCTCGGTTTTCACGCCTTATCCTTTCTACTTCCGGCTTTACTAATTTACGCAGTGCCATGCTATTATCTTTCAGAAAATCCTCCAGCTCTGCTGTTCTTAAATGGGTATCATGCCGCCCAATTCTGATACTGAGACAGTCTTCTCTTTGCAAATAGAAAATGAAATCGGCCTTAACTGGCTGACCTTCTACTTCAAAAACCGCATCACCGTTTGCCTTGTTGCGATCAGTCTGACGAAAATTCTCAATCCCTAAAAACTTCATATTGTTACCCTCCTTGTTATCCCCTCTACATTTACTATTCTAACATTCCACTTACTATAGGAATTTTCAGTCAACTTTGATTTGTAATTTAAAAGACCAGGTCGTTTAACAAACCTGGTCCTATTCCTCTATGTAATTCAAGTATCCAAACTGGCCAACACCAGTTTTATGGCATTTTCCCGAAATCTATGCCAATAGACCAAGTATTGGAAATCCTACGGCCATTTTAGCTTCGCATATCGTTCCTCACAAGTCAAGCCCTGCCCCGAGAAAGGCCGTTATTCTAAGAGCCTGTTAAATATTTTCATTTCGAACAAAATCTATCCTTAAGGGGGTGTTTTTCAAGTTTATTTACAGTTTCCCTTTTTCCCGCTTCCCCACTAGTATATTTCTATAACTCACATAAGACTGCCGAGAACTGATGCCTTATTCATAACACCGGCCATCAGGTCTCTGTTTATTTTGCCGTCTGCGGTTCTTAGAAAGGAGGTAGTATTTGACGAGGTTGCGATCAATCATTGGCATCTGTTAAGGATCTCACTTTGACACAGTCTCTCAAGAGGAGAGGCAGGACGATGGAATTATGGTGGAAGGAAGTGATCTAACTTAATGAAAGTTAGACTTCAAGAAAAAGTAAACCGGATACTATTCAGTTCTCTCTTCAGCTTAGCACTGATACTTGGTATCCCGAGCGCAGCCTGGGCCAGTGAAGCAAATCTGATGATCCCTGCTCTGAACCAGTCGCAGAATAATCTGCTTATTATCGGTATCATGGTCTGCGTACTTGGAATGCTGTTTGGTCTGTATCAGTTCATCAAAGTCAAAAAGCTCCCAGCTCATGAATCCATGCTGGATGTAGCTAATACTATTTACGAAACCTGTAAAACTTACTTGATTCAGCAAGGCAAATTCCTGATGATACTGTTTGCCTTTATAGGCGTGTGTATTGCATTTTATTTTGGGTTTTTGGAACAAACTCCTGTTGGTGGGGTTCTATTAATACTAGGCTGGACTGTTATAGGTATACTGGGATCGTACAGTGTCGCCTGGTACGGAATACGCATGAATACTCTGGCGAACAGCCGCACCGCTTTTGCGGGCCTGGAAAAGAAACCTCTTAAGGTATTGAATATAGCTTTGGATGCCGGCATGAGCATCGGTGTCTTGTTAGTATGCGTAGAACTGATCATGATGCTGATCATTCTGCTGTTCGTGCCCCGTGAACTGGCCGGAGCTAGTTTTATAGGATTTGCCATTGGTGAATCTCTAGGAGCCAGTGCCCTGCGTATCGCGGGAGGAATATTCACCAAGATAGCCGATATCGGTTCTGACTTAATGAAGATCGTCTTTGGCATCAAAGAGGACGACCCACGTAATCC
>CAZTZX010000024.1:11432-16796 GCA_964618175.1 uncultured Syntrophomonas sp.
TTTGAACAGCCCTTAACCAGTTTAGTTTGGACTACCTCCCTGCTGTCCATTGCAGTAACTTATGCAGTCAGCTATTTCATCCTGGGCCCCGGCTCGAGTATTACCACTGAATTAACCAGTCTATGGGCTGTACTGGCTACTATTATTAGTATAGGAACCTTGGGAGCCGCTTTAATTCCTGAGTTCACCAAAATCTTTACTAGCCCGAAATCCAGCCATGTAGCTGAAGTAGTTAAGGCCTCTCGCGAAGGCGGCCCCTCACTTAATATTCTCTCCGGACTAGTAGCTGGTAACTTCAGTGCCTTCTGGATTGGTCTGCTGTTCGTGGGCTTGATGTTCTCGGCTTATTACGTCAGTGGCTTCGGTCTGATAGAAATTATGGTATATCCCTCCATTTTCGCCTTTGGCCTGGTGGCCTTTGGTATGCTGGGTATGGGACCTGTGACTATTGCGGTTGATAGCTATGGCCCGGTTACAGATAATGCTCAGTCCATTTATGAACTGTCATTGATCGAGGAAATTCCCAACATCGACAAAAAGATTGAAAAGGACTTTGGCTTCAAACCCGATTTTGACAAAGCTAAGTATTACCTGGAAGCTAATGATGGTGCTGGTAACACCTTCAAAGCAACTGCCAAGCCAGTTTTGATAGGAACCGCTGTGGTAGGTGCCACCACCATGATCTTCTCATTGATCCTGGTTATTCAGAATGTGCTCGGAGTTAATCCGGAAGAAATCCTCAACTTGCTCAACCCCTATACCATACTGGGCTTCTTGTGCGGTGGTGCCGTAATTTATTGGTTTACCGGCGCATCCACCCAGGCAGTCACCACCGGAGCTTATCAGGCTGTGGAATACATCAAGCAAAATATTCGGCTAGATGACAACAGCCAGAAGGCTTCTATAGAGCAATCCAAAGAAGTGGTGAAAATCTGCACCCAGTATGCCCAAAAGGGAATGTTCAACATATTTATTGCCATCTTTTCTTTCGCTATGGCCTTTGCCTGCTTGTCGGCTCCGGTCAGTTATAATGCACCAGTGGCCTTATTTGTATCCTATCTTCTTTCCATCGCCATATTCGGTCTGTTCCAGGCTGTATTTATGGCCAATGCAGGGGGTTGCTGGGACAACGCTAAAAAAGTAGTAGAAGTTGATCTGCAGGAAAAAGGAACTCCTTTGCATGATGCGACCATCGTTGGCGACACCGTTGGTGATCCCTTCAAGGATACTTCGTCGGTAGCTTTGAATCCGATCATCAAATTTACCACCCTGTTCGGAATGCTAGCTATGGAAATCGCCATTGCCGAATCCTTCCGCCAGATAGCACCCACGGTGGGTATTGTATTCCTGGCGATAGCCCTATTCTTCGTATGGCGTTCCTTCTACGGAATGCGCATCAAGGCTGAAGGCTAGACAAAACATGGCGAGTCCTGGTTCGGGGACTCGCCATTTGTTTTAAATACCTCATTCGCTCTGGTGACTAGACTAATCCAATTTATTCTCATCTCCGGTTGGGCTGGAACTGGGTATAACTCCGCCGTTCTTGCCTATCAAATAATAGCCGGGGTAATCTCCAGCCTCGATTTTCTGCATAAATTCCCCCCGACTCATTTCTACACCAGTTCTTAGATCAAAAAACCGCTCATGTCCATCCGGCTGTGACAGATTGATAACTTGATCATTTTGTTCCACGATCATTCCCCCTGTGTCTTTTTTGTAGTATGCCTGCCCTTTCTCTAACTGATACCTTTTGTAAAATGGTATGCTACAATCAAAAACATCTGAGGTGAAATTTTATGTGCGGCCGCTATACAATAACTGTTAATGCCGAAGGGATTGCTTGGCGTTTTGGCGCAGAACGCCCTGAATTCGAATTCGAGCCTGCTTATAATGCTGCTCCCACCCAAAATCTGCCCGTAATTACCGAAGCAAACGGGCAGCGGCAGGTACTCATAATGCGCTGGGGCCTTATACCTTACTGGGCTAAAGATAAGTCTATAGGTAACAAGCTAATCAATGCGCGTATCGAAACGGTTGACCAGAAACCCGCCTTCAAGAGCTCACTGTTGAGGAGAAGATGCCTGATTCCTGCTGATGGTTATTATGAATGGCTGCAAATTAATGAAAGCAAACAGCCCCTGCGTATCGTATTGACCCAGAATGATCTCTTTAGCTTTGCCGGAATTTGGGACCGATGGATCGACTCAGAAGGCCTAAGTTATAATTCCTTCAGTATCTTGACCACGACACCGGTTGCTTCGATCTCCCATATCCATAACCGGATGCCCTTAATATTATTACCCGAACAAGAAAGTGACTGGCTAAAGGGTCCCCTGTCTGCAGAGCCCCGGGCCGTAAGAGATTTCTTGGATAATCTTCATCCCTGCCCAACTCTTCATGCCTATCCCGTATCAAGCTTGGTTAACAGCCCCCACGTCAATAGTCCATCCTTGATATCTCCAGCTTAATCAGGCGAAATATCCAAATAGTTCCCTTGCGTGGAAAAGACTTTTGAGTAAATTGATTAATTTAGGTGCTTCTGTTCAATATTATTCCTAAGCAACAAATATTGAAGGAGGCCTAAAAGATGAAGAATGATAACAAAACCTTTATTGATAAGATCGGGTTGGCTGATTTGCTCAATCTTGACGAGATAGTAGCTGAAGACGAAGCACGTAAAAAACAAAAAGAGCACAAGAAGGAGGACGAGTCCAAGCGTGAGTAGGGTTCGAATAAGGAGGTACTTGGTTAGTGAAAGAGATCAACCGTGTATACGATAATGCTCACCTGTGTGACCGGTATACAGTCATGTTTAACGATGGCGACGCCCTGGCGTTATCGGAACATCCTGGAAATACTGAGGGCTTTGCCCGATGGATCGTGATAGACGAATATGACATAGATCGCTTGGGCAATAGCATAGCCTTTGATATTCTTCCCGATGATGTTCAAGACTTTATCATGGATCTGATGCGTGACCATTAAAAAGGACATCATGGGACGCTTTTGGTGTGTCATTGCAGAGATGACACACCAAAAGTTCTATTTCGTTGTCTGTAAATTTGCGCACCATTTTCCGTACGGCTAACTGATCTTCAGTAGAAATCAAAGCCCATGTTTCTCCCCTTTTCCACACAATAGAATCTATGAACCTCCCCTGGGGCTTTAGCCTCTTCCCACAATAGTGGCGATACCCATACCTCCTCCAGTACAGGCAGTAGCGACTCCATAACGACTGTCTCGTCTTTGCATTTCGTAAATCAAAGTGGTCATTAAACGTCCTCCCGTCGCCCCCAGAGGATGCCCCAGGGCAATGGCGCCGCCATTTACATTAAGCCGGTTTCTGTCCCAGCGCAGTCCCCGTTCTACGGCAATGGTTTGGGCTGCGAAAGCTTCATTGCACTCAATAAGATCGATTTGGTCTAGAGTTAAGCCAGCCTTCTTCAAAGCCATGTTTACCCCCAAGATGGGTGCTTCGCCAAAATAGGCCGGTTCAACACCGCCTACCGCAAAACTTATGATTTTGGCCATAGGCCTTATACCCAATTCCCGCGCCTTGTCTGAGCTCATCAGCACCAACGCTGAAGCTCCATCATTCATTCCGCAGGAATTACCGGCGGTAACGGTTCCGTTGTGCTTAAAAACTGTCGCCAGACGGCTAAGCTTTTCCATGGTGGTATCCGGTTTAGGGTGTTCATCCGTATCAAAAATTCGGGTTCCTTTTCGGCCTTTGAGTTCTAAAGGTAAGATCTCATCTCTGAAAATTTCCAATTCTATGGCTTTCTGCGCTTTATACTGGCTTTCCAAAGCAAACTGATCCTGTTCTTCCCGGCTGATCTTGTATTTCTCAGCTAATATTTCAGCCACACCCCCGGCCGTGAGACCGGTATCATTATCACGTAAGGTAGCAGCCGCGTCATCTATCAATTGGGCGTCTCCAAAGCGCAATCCCCAACGGGCATTATATACCGAATATGGATAGTTGCTCATGTTTTCCACACCGCCGGTCACCACTGTGCTGGCTTCCCCGGCCATGATCATCATAGCCCCCAGATTAATTGCCTGCAGGCTGGATCCACATTGCCTATTTACAGTAAAGGCAGGTACTTCCACCGGTATCCCGGCACGTAACCCTGCTTCCCGACTGACATTTAAACAGATAGCTGGAGAGTTTACATTTCCAAAGATCACCTCTTCCACCTGTTCGGGGTTAATACCCGCTCTCTTTACAGCTTCGGCAATAACCTTTGCACCCAGATGGTGAATGGGAAAACCATTTAAGCTACCGCCAAATGCTCCCACAGCAGTTCGTACTGCACTTACGATGACTACTTGGTTGGCCATTATAGTCCCTCCTTAATACCAAGTTCGCCTTACAGCCCCCCACCTGGTAGTGAGAAAGCTCCAACCTGCATAAGTGCAAGTCTCATGCCAGATAACCAATCCCTATTTATAGGTCTTAAGGATCCGACTATTGCGGCGAAAAATCGCAAAATAGAAAAATTACAACCAGCAGGCATCTGTATCTCTTTCATATATATAGATATATCCGCTATTCTGGAGTTTTGCACAGTTGCCTGATGAATTACAAGAAATGAGAATAGCACCAACAGCGGTTTGTGCTAATTTTCCTTTGTTAGGAAATTCTTAATCCTGAATTTTTGAAATATAATTAAGTACCATTATCTTGTACTTGTGGACGGGTAAGCCAGCGGAAAGGAGAGAGGGGATCGATGTGAACATTGAACGGCTGATAAGCGATATCATTGAAAAGAATCCTCATATTGCCGCTATTATCGTTGATCGTAACGGCATTATTCGTTTTATAAACGATAATTACCTCAAAGCACTAAAGCTGCCTCTAGACCAAGTAATCGGACAGGATATCCGAAAAATCACTCCTTACTCGCGTACCACTAAAGCCATCGAAACCGGACGCCCCCATTTCGCTTACAATTGGAGTATACACGGACGTCAGGGAGTAGCCTGCTCAGTTCCCTTATTAGAAAACGGTGAAATAATCGGGGCTTTTGCTTACAGTATACTTCTGGACATTGGGGACAAAAAACTCTGCGATCAAGTGCTAAATCCGATTGTTAATAACAAAGAAGTCCCCGAGAAGGGTTTTCAAACCAAATATTGTTTTGACTCGCTGATCGGTAAGGATCCAGGATTTGTTAATCTAAAATGCGTGGCTCAGAATATTGCCTACCACGATAATGTAACCGTTCTTATCACCGGTGAAAGCGGTACTGGGAAAGAGCTGTTCGCGCAAGCCCTTCATCAGGGCAGCAATCGTCGTGCTTTTCCCTTTGTCCGAATAAACTGCGCCAGTATTCCCCACAGTCTCATGGAAGCCGAGTT
>CAZTZX010000024.1:16896-27544 GCA_964618175.1 uncultured Syntrophomonas sp.
ATGCCGCGCCATTTATCATTCTCCGCCCTGTATCCTCAGCAGGATTTAATTGAGGAAGCCGACGAAGAATCCGGGGAAATTAAGGATCTTAGAACCCTGGTAAGTGAATTTGAAAAAAATGTGATCCTGCAGGTATTAAGAAATACTAAAGGAGACAAGGTACTGGCCGCTAAATATTTGGATATCAATTTGTCTTCTCTTTATCGAAAAACTAAAAAGTACGAAATAGACCTCTGAAAAAAGGAGCTACAACTGATCAGATGTAGCTCCTATATTTAAGGTTGTAGAAGATCTGATTGGTTGACAACTATTATTATGGCCCCAACACCTTTTCTTCCTTGAGACGCGTTATTTCCCGCGGTGAATAGCCAATTCTCTGCAGAATAATATCAGTGTGTTCTCCTAGTTGGGGAAAAGCTACCTGAACTTCGGCTGGTGTGTGGGAAAGCTTGATAGGACATCCGGTCAACATCATGTTTTTCCCGCTCCCCTGTGCATCCTCCATCACTATGATCATGTTACGGTTCTTTACCTGAGGATGCTGGGCCATTTCCTGTAAATTAAGAACCGGGGTAAAGCAGATATCATCGTCAGCGAAGAAATCCTCCCACTCCTGGCGCGTTTTACTGGCCATGACGCTTTGAATGTCGGCTAATATGTCATCTTGGCGGTCTCCGTCCCACTGGCAGGATACATATTGCTGACGATCGATTTTTTCGCAGAACCTCTGCCAGAACTTAGCCTCCACCGCCCCCAAGCTGATAAATTGATTATCGGCAGTAGCATAAATTTGATAACAGGCATAACCACCGGTAAGTATTCCCCGGTTGCGGCCCGGCAAGATGCCTAGACCTGACCACTCAGCCAGACTGTACGCCAGCAGACTTATGGCCCCATCCAGCATAGCAATATCACAGAACTGCCCTCGACCCGTTTTTTCCCGAGCTAATAATGCCAATAGAATGCCACTGACTGCCTGCAGGGATCCGCCGGCTAGGTCAGCTATTTGTACTCCGGACATTCCGGGCTGATCCCTGGTTCCGGTAAGTCCGGTAACCCCGGCCAAGCTTAAATAGTTAAGATCATGACCGGCCACATATTGGAGAGGACCACTGTGCCCATAGCCGCTTATAGAACAGTAGATCAACCGCTTGTTTATTTTCCCCAGTGTTTCATAGTCCAGGCCTAATCTTTTCATTACACCTGGTCTGAACTGTTCCACCACTACGTCTGCATGGCGAACCAAATCAAGAAATATCTCTTTACCTTCCTCGGTTTTGAGATTAACCGCTATACTTTTTTTCCCGCGATTAACTGCATAAAAGAGTGCGCTTTGATCCCCGACTAACGGGTATACCCGGCGTCCCCATTCGCCACCGATTTCCTCTATCTTAATAACTTCCGCTCCAAAATCGGCCAATATCTGAGTGCATAAAGGGCCGGGTAAATACATGGATAAGTCTAATATTTTGACTTCTTCCAGGGGCAGGGACATATTTACTCCCCCTTTACAAAAGAGTATCGGTAACCGCCTTTAATCATCGAAGCTAAAAACGGGACGGGCTGAAGCACCGGCAGAATAGATATCTCCCGGGTACACCCGGCTGCTCATTTTGACCCGGCGGCCGATAATATCGAAGGTGATCTTATCGGTTTCCATGTCGATCAAGTTCCCCATGATCCAAGGACCTTCATCCAGTTGAACTATTACTATGGTAAAAGGCAGCTCGTTCTCGCGTCCCTGAGGAGCAGCAAAACTTGTGGTATGGGTCACTATAAATCCTTTACCGCCTAATTCGGTAATTTCCAGATCCAATCCGGTGCACTCATTACAGCTCATTTTGGGCGGACAGGTAATAGCCCCGCATGAGTTGCATCTCAATCCCAGTAGCTTAGATTTTCGTAAAGCCCTGTTGTAATCCTTAAAGGGCAGTTTATATTCCATATGGCATCCTCCCTTCTATCTCTGCACCACCAGGTGACAGAGGCAGCCATCTCCACCCAGGGTATCCACCAAGCCGGTTTTGGCATCTTCCACCTGCAACCCATAGTCAACCATTTCATTGCGCAGCTGTTTGCAGATATGATAAAGCTGTGATACCCCCGTTGCTCCTATGGGGTGTCCCTTGGCTTTCAGTCCGCCGGAGATATTGATGGGTATTTTCCCGTCCATTTTGGTCTCGCCTCTTTGCCAGGCCTCCCCCGCTGTGCCGAATTCAAAAAATCCCAAGCTCTCCGCTGCGATCAGCGAAGCAATGCTGAAGCAATCGTGCAGTTCACACACATCCACATCCTGAGATGTAATACCTGCCATCTGGTAAGCACGTTCTACCGATAGTTCTCGGGCCCGCAGGCGGGGCAGGTAGCGGTACTGGGAGCTTAATTGCCCGGAAGTAGCCATACCCACTCCGGTTATATAGCAGGGTTTATCGTAGAGTTTTTTGGCCACCTCTTCCGAAGCTAAAATAACTGCCGCCGCACCGTCGGTGAAAGGGCAGCAGTCGTGCAGCTGGATGGGTGTGGACACCATGAAACTCTTCAACACATCTTCAATGGTTATTTCAAAGCGCAGTTGAGCCAAAGGATTCTTGTTGCCATAAAAATGCGACTGCACTGATACTGCTGCCATCTGCTCTTTAAGGATAGGCAGGGGTATCTTATAGTGACTGGCGTACAGATGAGCTAAAAGTGCAAAGGCTGACGGGAAAGTATAGCCGGAAGGGAATTCATAGCGCGAATCACCGGCCATGGCAAAGCAGCGGGTGGCCAGAGGGGTTCCTAAAGCAGTACACTTCTCTACACCTGCCACCAAAGCAATATCATAATAGCCGGCTGCTACATGCATAAAGGCTTCCCGAATCGCAATGGTACCGGAAGCGCAGGCTCCTTCATATCGCAGAGCTGGTATATTCAGGCACCCCATATCATTAACAGCAAACTGCTGGACAGTGGCCTGCCCTTCGGCTATGGTTCCCAGGCAGTTGCCGAAAAAAGCGGCCTCGATATCTTTAGCATTCAAGTTGGAACTGGTAATGGCATCAAGCGATACCTCAGATAATAGTTCCACCTGAGTTCGCGGTGTACTAAAACAGAAGGGGCTGTGACCCATGCCTAATACGGCTACTTTTCTCATTATCCGTTTCCTCCTTTCTAAATAAGAACTGACATACTGCATGCCCTTTATAACGCAAACAATGTGCCAGTCTTCCGAAAAGATGCTAAAGCCGGTAATATGGGGATTTCTGTTTAGAAAGATTGGTGCTCCAATGGCAATTTTGCGAATGATATTTAGCCTGCCTTTTAAGGTAGATCCCCAGTGGCGGTGAAACCACTTGATAATCTAGTGCTCTTAAAAATGGGAATCGTTTTCGCAGAGTAGATAACCTAACCGTGGAGAATGGGAAAGAGAGCTTTAAAATACTAAAGGCAACCCTAATATACAAAAGAATATTAGGGCTGCCTTATCAATTTTTCTATGCTGGTGTGGAATACACTTATTTCATAGCTTCATAAAAGACTGCGAAGGTTCCTGCTCCAACATGAGAGCCTATTACCGGGCCTATTTCGCCAACAACTACTTCCCTGACCCCAAATTGTTCCATTATGGTCTGCCGCAGATATTCGGCATCTTCCGGGCAGTTACTATGACATATACCCACTGTCTGTTCAGGTAGGTCTTTTGCCTCGCGGCTCATTATTTCCAGGAGCTTATTACGGGCCCCCTTGTGACCTTTGGCTTTCTTAAATGGCTCAATTCTCCCAAAATCATCTATATGCAGAACTGGTTTTATGTCGAGGGTATTAGCTATCAAAGCCTTGGTTTTGGTTAGACGCCCTCCCTTTAGCAGGGCATCCAGATTCCCTACTACAAACACGCATCGCATAGTATGCTGCATTTCCGTCAGGCGCTTTAATATATCTTCTGAATCTGCTCCGGCTGATGCCATACGAGCTGCTTCAAGTACCAGCAGTCCCTGGCCTACTGAAGCTTTTAAAGAATCAAAAACTATCACCCTATCTTTTTCTATCATCTTGGCCGCAATATTAGCCGCCTGTACTGTTCCAGAGAGGGCCGATGAAAAATGAATGCTAATGACCTCCTGCTGGTTGGCGGTACTTGTTCGGTATTCTTCCATAAAATCTCCTGGTAAAGGTTGATTAGTGCTAGGCAATACCAGCGAAGCTTTCATTTTTTGATAAAAGGCCTGGTTGTCAAAGCCGCTTAGTGGAATCTCTTCGTCGCCAAAACGAACCCGTAAGGGAACCACCCTGATGTCATACTGATTTAGCACCTCGGCAGGTAGATCGCAGCAATTATCGGTGATTATTTTGATGCTCAAAACTTCACTCCTCACCCCGCATTAAAATTTATTGACTTTTCGTCCCTTCAGGATATTCGGACAATCGTTTAAATATTCCTACCCGGTTGTATCACACGGTTTTTATTACACTGACTCGGCTAAATAAATTTACCTTGGTGAACGGCATCGTCTTCCGGAATAGGCTCGGGTAAAACGTATTCTGCTATATTGCGGCAGTGGTCACTGATCCGCTCCAAATGGCCGATGAAATCCAGAAATACCGCGCCGTTATTGCCAGTGCATACCCTGTCATTGAGTCGGCGTATATGACCCTTGCGGTATTGCTCTTGCATTTCATCAAGGCGCTTCTCATAGCCTATAACCTTTTGCGCTAACACCTTATCTTTACGTTCAAAAGCCAGGAGAGCAGATTCCAGCGCTTGCCGAGTTAAGTCTACCATGGCAGTCAATTCCTTTTCGGCCTCGCCGGAGAATTTCACTTGATGCTTGTTAGCATAATCAGCACCTTGAATGATGTTTTCGCTTAAATCAGCAATTCGTTCTATATCATTTAAGGACTGCAATATTAGATAGGCCTGGCTGGAGTCTTCATGAGACAGGTGCTTTTCTGAAGCCATAACTACATAATCGGTGATGTAACGCTCCAAGTTATTAACTGCCTCTTCCAATATGACTCCCCGTTCGGCCAGACTCTCCTCATGGGTGTGAAAATACTCGATGGCGTTTTCAAAAGCCTGCCGGGCTAAGTCACCCATACGCAGAGTTTCCCGGGTAGCCTGCGCCAGAGCCACAGGAGGGTTATTAAGAAAACGGTGATCAATGAAACGGGTTTTCAGTTCGCCTGTATCTTCAGTTTCACGCTCGGGAATCAAGAAGGTGACAATGGCTGCTAATATCGCTACCAGCGGCAAATGGATCAAAGTATTGGAAATGTTGAAGACCGCGTGGGTCTGGGCAATCTGCAGCTTAATGCCCAGGGTAGCCCAGGTACCCATGTAACCAGGCACCAGATAAAACATAGTATTGGTTACAAACTCGACCATTTGAGGTAATATGCCAATAACGAAGAGGGGCAGAAAAATGATGGTACCGATCACATTAAACATAAAGTGAGTTAAGGCCGCCCGGCGAGCGGCGACACTAGCTCCTAGACCGGCTAGTAGTGCGGTAATAGTAGTGCCGATATTATCTCCAAACAAAATAGGTATCGCTTGATTATAGGTGACCACACCTTGATAAGCCAATTCCTGCAATACCCCAATAGTAGCACTGCTGGCCTGTACTACAGAGGTGAATACAGTGCCAATCAGTACGCCAATTAAGGCATTATTATCAATACTGACCATCAGATCTGTAAAAAAGGCCAGATCCTTCAACGGCTTCATACCGTCACCCATGACGCTCAGACCAAAGAATATCAAGCCAAAGCCAAATATAGCCTGTCCAATATTTTTAGGCTTCTTTTTATGAGCAAACATATACAGAAGAGCACCCAGACCTAAGATAGGTAAGGCATATGCCTGAAGATTAAAACCTATTAAATAAACGGTTACGGTGGTGCCTATATTAGCCCCCATAATGACGCCGATGGCTTGCCGGAGGGTCAGCAGCTCAGCATTTACCAGCCCTACGGTTAACACGGTGGTAGCGCTGCTGCTCTGAATTAATCCGGTAACCAGGATACCCGTCAGTACCCCGCGAATGGGATTGCGAGTTCCCTTCTCTAGGATACTGCGCATGCGATCCCCGGCTACTGCCTGCAGGGCTTCGGACATAGTACGCAAACCAAAAAGAAAAAGTCCCAGTCCTCCGATAAAAGCGAATAACATTAGTTGCCACGTTTCTGTCAAAATCTGCCTCCTGAAACCACAGTAAAAGATTGTAGGTATTACGTTCTTGACTACTTTTAAACTATTGCTTTACTTTATCTTTACTGTCTCTTTACCGTATGTCAAGAATTGTATCAAAGTTTAAATCTGTTAGCTATTATTTGCAGAAGATTTTGCTTCCGTTCATTCAGTTACGAGGTAATTACTGGTTTATTAACGAATACCTATTAACAGGTGACTTAAGAGAAAGTTGGTGATAGCATGTCAGCCTATGATGTAGTTGTTATCGGCGCAGGTAATGGCGGTCTTACCGCAGCCTGTAGCCTCGCTCAAAAGGGCATCAAGACTTTATTATTGGAAAAGCATAATGTTCCCGGCGGTTGTGCCACCAGTTTTTGTCGCGGACGTTTCGAGTTTGAGGTGGCTTTGCACCAGTTAAGCGGGTTGGGAACTCCCGAAAAGCCAGGGCCACTACGCTATGTTTTGGACAAATTAGGAGTGGTGGATCGTTTGGAATGGGTAGAAATGGAGAACCTTTATCGACTGTTGGTGCCTGGCCAAATGGACATAACCTTGCCGGCCGATCGGGAAGCGGTTATCTCCACTTTACAGAAAAGATTCCCGGCCGAAAGTGATAACATAAAGAGCTTCTTTGAACTTCTCTACAAATTCTGTTTTGAGTTTTTGGGCACATACCGCGATCCTGAGGCCTCACCCGAATCATATCCTACTTACTTTCAGTATGCCTTAAAAAATACTCAGGAGGTTCTGGATCAATATTTTACAGATCCCCTCTTAAAAATGGCCATTGCCGTATATTGGGGTTATATGGGCGTTCCGCCGGTCAGCCTTCCTTTCGCGGACATGGCTATACTTTTGTTTGCCTATATTGAACTGAAACCTTATCATCTGAAAGGCGGTTCCCAGGCGCTTTCCACCGCTATTTTGGAAAAATATTATGAATCCAACGGTACAGCACGCTTCAACTGCGGTGTTAGCAAAATCCTGGTAGAGGCAGGCCGGGTGATCGGTGTAGTTACCGAGCAGGGTGATACTATTGAAACTGATTATGTAGTGTCCAATGCCTCAACCCTGGCTGTTTATACTGAAATGATCGACCCAGAGCATGTCCCGGAAGAACAGTTAAAGGTACTGGGAGGCAGCAGCATAGGCCCTTCCTCCTTGACTTTATATATTGGCTTAGACTGCGAGCCCTTGCAAGTCGGCATCAACGAGACTACCAACTTCCTGGGCACCAGCACAGATGCGAATAAGGTTTTCTCCTCCTTTAGGAAAGCTGAGGTCGAAGACGATTATGTATTGCTGACCTGCTACAACGTATCAGATCCCGACGCTGCCCCTCCGGGAACCTCTCAGGTCGCTATTGTGGATTTGAAATATGCCGACCCCTGGCTGGAAATACCTCCCCACCAGTATTATGAAAAGAAATATGAACTGGCTGATCAGCTGCTGGATCAGGTAGAACGTCATTTCCCCGGTTTCCGGGAGCATATAGAAGAAATCGAAGTTGCTACTCCCCTGACCCATATGCGCTTTTTAGCTACTCCCGGTGGAGCTATTTATGGTTTTGACCAGTATGCCAAGGACTCCAATATGTTCGTCTCCCCTCGTTCTCCCATCACAGGACTATACTTTGCCGGAGCCTGGGCCGGCTCAGGAGGCTTTCAGCCCACCCTGAGTTCAGGAGCAGCCGCTGCTAAAGCGATAATTAAAGAATTAAAAGGCCAAGCGGAGGTGATAAAATGAAGCCCGAAATGCAGAAAATGATCGAAGGCCATAGTCAAATTGCATACGAATTGGAGATCTGCCGCAAGTACGGCATAGATTACAGCGCGCAAAAAGGCCGATGGGCAGCAGCAGTGGAAAGGCTCCACCCCAAGAGGCTGCAGCTGCGGGTAGCTGAAAAGATCAAAGAAACCGATACAGTCTGCACCCTGCGCCTGGCCGCCGCATCTGGTCACTTACCTCCCTTTCAAGCCGGCCAGTACATCAATATATTTGTAGAAATCGATGGAGTGCGCACTGCTCGTCCCTACAGCATATCCTCTGCGCCCAACCAGATCGCCTATTATGATATAACAGTAGGGCGTGTTGCCGACGGATTCGTATCTGCTTATCTGCTTGACCAGGTCAAAGCAGGTGACAGCCTGGAATCCACCGGGCCAGCCGGGCATTTTTATTACAACCCGCTCAACCACGGCAAAGATCTGGTCTTCCTGGCAGGAGGCACAGGCATTACCCCCTTTATGAGCATGATTCGCGAAGTCACCGATCGGGTACTGGACAGAAAGATCCATCTTTTCTACGGTTCCCGTTCCCAGCAGGAAGCAATATTCCACGAAGAATTGCTTAGGCGAGCAGCCGCTCATGCCAACTTTACCTATGATCTAGTCATATCTGATCCGGCTCAAGACTTTAAGGGCCTAAGCGGATGGCTGGATGCTGACCTTATCACCCGACAAATAGGTGATATAAACGGAAAGACTTTCTATCTGTGTGGGCCTCAGGAAATGTACTCCTTCTGTATCCCCGAACTCAAAAAGCTAGGTGTGCCTGACCGCCGCATCCGTCAAGAGATATTCGGTTCTCCCCGCCAGGTTCACCTTGATCCTGCCTGGCCCCAGGAAATAGCACCCGAGTCAGTTTTTACGATAAAAGTGAGCAACGGACCGGAAATTCCAGCCCGAGCTGATGAATCAGTTCTGGTCGCTATGGAAAGAGCCGGCCTAGCCGTGGAGAATTCTTGTCGCTCCGGTGAGTGTAGCCTGTGTCGAGTAAAACTCCTCCAAGGAAAAGTCTTTCAAACCAGCGGCACCAAACTGCGCCAATCCGACCACCAAGCCGGCTATATCCACAGCTGCGCTGCTTATCCGATCAGTGATATGGAAATAATGATATAGTTTTACAACTCTTCGGGCTGACTACAAAGAACCCACCGATTCAACTCTCGGTGGGTTCTCCTATTCATTCCTTCTAAATCCCTTGTTATGCAGCTATCTCGGCTCTCAAAAAACCGTATTTGTTCATGAGTTCTTGCTCTAAGTTTTCAACGTGGAGACTGGCTGACATGGCTTGCTGAATAGCTTGACCCAGTTCCAAAGCCTTAGTGGCAAGTTCTTCGCCGGTTTGACTGTTTTCAATTTCAATGCTCATTAGTTCATTAACCACATCTGCATACTGGTTTTTTATCGTGGGCAGTTCAGCCTGAATAGTCTTGATGCGGTTTATTTCGCTAAATAATCTATGAATATCAATAATTGCTTCAAGATTCATTAGAAATTGCATTTTCCACTCCCCCTTTGTTAAGCCACTTACAATTCGGCGTGGCGCTATTTAGTACTCTCCCGTTTGGCATACTACACGAACGTGGTTTAACCATGATAATAGTAATCGGTTCCAGTTAGTTGTTCACATATATACTCTTTGACTGAGTTAAATACATCATAAAAAAGGACTTCTTTGGGCACTTTTAAGATATGCTCTAATAGAATCATCTTCTCAATGCATGGAGTGGATCGTCCCTGCTCCCAATGACTATAGGTCTGCTGTTTCACTCCTACCGCTTGAGCAACATCTGTTTGAGTTCGTGAACCACGAGCTGTAATTAACTGGGTGCGCTTATTGCCTTTGGCATTCATAATGCTCACCCCTTTCCAACTCATTATATGAGTGTTATTTCACTTATATTATACTCACCCTGCGAGTATGTCAATAGCTTTCTACTCATTTTTGTTGTGTTTTGTTGCTAAATACTCATGCAAATTGTAATCTCTGAATAAGAGGTGTGTGGTATGTTTAGTAAAAGGTTGCAGGCTTTACGAGAATCAGCAGGTTTTACCCAAAAAGAACTGGCTCAAAAAGTGAATTTATCTCAACAGACCATAGATCATTATGAAAAGGGGCGGTCTAACCCTGGTATCGAGACAATTAATCAATTAGCTAATATATTTGGAGTTTCCACCGATTATTTACTTGGCCGCACAGAATTCGAAGTCTTTGAACCAGGCTCAGAATACGAGTGGCCCGAAGCCATCGATGTCCTGCGCCACGCTGGCCGCAAACCAACTCCAGTTGAGAGGAAACGCATTGCACGTATTATGAAGGTAGCTATCGAAGACATAGACGATGAAAATGATTAGCCAACACAATAAAGTATAGCCTTGCCAGCATAGAAATCTTATTGCGGAGTTTCTCTACAGAGGCTTCACTTTTTCAAAATCACGCTGATCCTGTTGGGTCACCACTCGGTGGGGCGAAGGCAGTCCATTCATCGTAAATCGTCCGAAGTTCCTCATTTAGATAAGTGAGAGCATTTTCCTTTATATCCTCCGGCACACCATAGTGCGCCTCGGCGATTGCGCCGGTAATTGCGGCAATGGTATCACTGTCACCACCGAGCGAGATAGCAGTGCGAATAGCATCCTCAAAAGAAGTGGATTCAAGGAAGCACTCAATCGCCTGGGGAACGGTCTCCTG
>CAZTZX010000025.1:0-1379 GCA_964618175.1 uncultured Syntrophomonas sp.
GCTGCTGATGGCCAAGAGATAGCTGACTATGTTCGTATCAGACAAGAGAATTTCACTGAACATCTTATCACCCATAGTTTCACAGAAATCGTTACCATACCCTCTCTGGATAAAATGGAGGAAGGTCGCCTGAGAGTTGCTCTGCCTGACACCTTGCCTAGGCAGGATATATTTTATACCGGGGATGAATTAATACTTCATCTGGAGAATGTGGTAATGCTTTTGCAGACCTGTCCTAACTATCATGTCTATTTTGACACCACCAACAAGAATGAGGGCTTTATGCTGTATGCTAAGGAGGATGTGGGGGCTATCGTAGCGAAGAATTCTATCCCCGCGATCACCTTCGCTATAAACGAAAGCAATATGACCGCATCTTTCTGGGATTACTTAAACGGTAGCATCAATGGTATTTCGGATCCCCAGTTGAATAAAAAAGCAGTGATACAAAGACTGCGGGCTTTAATTAAGCAATTAAAGCCCTAATAAAGGAGCTCTTGGCTTAGCCGCAAAAGAGTAGCGCGGTCATTTTTCTGAGGATCTTCCAGAACGACTTCGAGAAGATGATGGAGCAACTTGCCCATGGACGGACCGGGGGTCATGCCTATTTTGATTAGATCCTGACCATTGATGGCTAAATCATGGATCGTAAGAGGCGGATCCTTGCTGAGAGTTTGCTCTATCTCCGTTTGCATTTTATCCAGGGATAAAAAGTCAAAAGGAGGCGCTGAACCCATTATATCGGCTTTCTGCAGGTCATATAGATCCGGCAGGTTGTCTTTACCTACCTGGCTGATCAGCTTCTTAAGGTTAGCATCTTTAAAACCGGCAAAGCGAGTCATATGCGCACCTACCAGAATGGTGACATCCTCAATAGTCCTATTATCATATTTGAGACGCTCCAGACTAGAGCGGGTTATCTCTTGCCCCTTAAGATGATGCCCATAAAAGTGTCCTACTCCATCATCACCCTGGGTGAAGGTAGCCGGTTTACCTATATCATGGAAGAGGGCTGCCAGCCGCACCTTAAGGCGAGGGGGCGATGCCTCTAAAACCGCCAGAGCATGCTGAAAAACATCCTTATCGTGGTTTTTGTTGTGCTGGTCAAAGTTGACCATGGGCATGGCTTCGGGAAGTACATGGGCCAGGAGACCATTGGCCAGCAGCAGTTCCATTCCCCGGATGGGATGATCAGATAACAATATCCGATTAAACTCATCACGGATCCTTTCTACGGAAACCTCAGCAAGAAGATCATGCAGATCAAGCATAACCTCGACTACCGAGGAGTGCAGAGTAAAATCAAGGCTGACGGCAAAGCGAATAGCTCGCATCATCCGCAGCGGATCTTCCAGAAATCGCTCTCGAGAATGGTTCAG
>CAZTZX010000025.1:1479-3483 GCA_964618175.1 uncultured Syntrophomonas sp.
TGACGAAAGCCAGCCGTCTCCGAACAAACCTGACCGTATAGGTCGATCTCAATGGCGTTATTGATAGCGACCACTTTATTATTACGGGCGATATTGGCCGGATCGTTGGTATAGAGGACATCATGACTGGCGCAAGCCGGATTGCAGTGTACAAATTCGTAGAGTTTTTTACTGCCCATGGCAAAGGTATAGGCCATCTTGTAACGGTCAATACTCTTATAACGTCCCGTTACCCGACCAGCTTCATACATATCCACATATGAATCGACCAGCATTTCCGTGTGGACACCTAGGTCCTTTAGGTCGGATTGAGCGATCATAGCACCGACTGCATTGGGCATAGCCCCAATTCCAAGCTGCAGACAGGCTCCATCTTCGATTTCCTCCATGACCAAATGCGCAATGTCCCGATCAACATCGCTGATTATAGGGTTGGGGATCTCAGGAATATCCCAACTGGTCTCAACTATTGCATCTACCTGGGATATATGGATCGATTCATTAGTACCGCCCAGACAAACCGGAACTTTATCATTTACTTCTACAACTATTCGTTTGGCCCGATCAGCAATGGCTTTGGTAAACGAGTTGGAGGTCCCAAAATTGAAAAAGCCATGTTCATCCATAGGAGCTACTGTCAGAAAGGCCACATCTGTATCGATGTAGCGCTGATAGAGCAGGGGGGCCTCATGGAAAAGAAACGGGATATAATTACATAAACCCTGGGAATGCAGCTTGCGCTCAGCCGCCGAAAAGTGCCAACTGCTGTAGATAAAATGGCGGCGGGAGGGGTCGACCAGGGCTACTTGGGCGGGAAAAATAGAAGTGGTGGCCCGAATCTTAACATCCCAAAGCTCGTTTACCCGTTTGGAAAGCGCTTCATCCAATATCCGTGGTGCCATAACAAAGGCGCTGTATTCGACCCAATCACCAGAATTCACTAGCTGTACAGCTGTTTGAGGGGAAACCAACTTCTGTTGGTATTCATTAATGTAAGACTCCATTGCAACCTCCTGAGATTGAAGTATTCTGCTTATAAATGGGGGATCATGTCTATTAGCTGGGCTAACGGTAATCCCAACAATTTGTTCGGCATTTCACAATGGAAATCCTTTGCATCAATATTCCGAATAATTACCAACCTTGGTAATAAAGTTTTATTAAGCCGAACAAAATTGCTGATATCAAAGCAGTCATTCACGAGAATATACTTGAATGGTATAATATTGGCAACGGGAATAATGCAACCATGGAGAAAGGTGGAGAAACAACCATGCTGAAAGAATGGGAAACTGTAAAATTAGAGATCAGCGACAACGGAGTAGCAGTTCTGACCTTAAATCGGCCCGAGTACATGAACTCTGTCAATGTTGAGTTTTGCCGGGATTATCCCCAAGCCTGCCAAGCGATTAGGGACCATAATGCCAAGGTCATGATCCTCACTGGAGCAGGCCGCGGATTCTGTTCGGGTGGAGATGTATCAGTACTGGCCGCCATGGATAGTCCGGCCAAATCCAAGTGGACCTATGACCAGTCGACCGATGTAGTGAGGACCACCTATGAAATGGAAATACCGGTTATTGCTGCTGTCAATGGTGCAGTGGCAGGGGCGGGAACTGCTTTGCTGATGGCCTGTGACTTAATTATTGCTGCTGATGCCGCCAAGATAGCTTTCAATTTTATTAACGTAGCTTTTTGCCCAGACAGCGGTGCTTCCTATTTCTTGACCCGTCTGGTGGGTTACCAGAAGGCTGCGGAAATACTAATGTTTGGCAAGGTGCTCAAGAGCCAGGAAGCTGAGCAGCTGGGGATTGTCAATAAAGTGGTGGCTGCTGACGATCTTATGAATGAGGCTTTACGTTGGGCGGGTAAACTAGCCGCATTGCCTGGTTACACTATCAAGATGGATAAAAAGCTGCTGCGGGCTGCTATGTCTAACGATTTCTACCAGCAGGCTGAACTGGAAAGCATGTATCAGGTGCTGACCTGGTCTTCTGATGACTT
>CAZTZX010000025.1:3583-25200 GCA_964618175.1 uncultured Syntrophomonas sp.
ATCAATCATGCTGAACCGGATCACACAGGCTCTATCGAGGCACTTTTAACCCTCAATCCCCAAATGACCATTCTGGGCAGCGGCACTGCCATAGATCTTCTCAAAGAGATTGCTAATAAAAGCTTTGAGCATCAAATAGTTGAACAAGGGAGCAAATTATCTTTAGGTGATCGAACCTTGTCCTTTATAGGTGCTCCTTTTTTACACTGGCCTGATTCCATATTCACGTATTTGGAGGAAGAAGGCATTTTGTTTTCCTGTGATTCGTTTGGTTGTCATTTCCCGGACGAAAGGCTGTTCAATGATGTCATCGACAGAGATTTTGTAGATGCTTATCAGTATTACTTTGACAAAATAATGGGCCCCTTTAAACCTTTTGTATTAGAAGCCTTGGAAAAAATCAAGGATCTCAATTTGGAGTTGATTTGTCCAGGGCATGGACCGATCCTGCGGGAAAACATACCGTATTATGTGGATCTGTACCGCCAATGGGCCACTCAGACTCGCTTATATAATGATGACCGGCCCCTGATTGTAGTAGCCTATGTGAGTGCTTACGGATATACCGAAACTTTAGCCAACAGCATCATTGAAGGGATCGCAATGATCGGCGATTTCAATGTTCAAAAACATGACCTGGTCTATGCGGAACTAGATAGAGTTCTGCAGGGCATCAATGAGGCTGACGGTCTGCTGGTGGGTTCATCTACTATCAACGGTGATGCCTTGCCCCCGATCTGGCGACTGCTTATTAACTTGTCTCCCATCACTCATGCCGGCAAGGTAGCGGCAGCCTTTGGCTCCTATGGCTGGAGCGGCGAAGCTGTACCCAGTATTGAGGCACGTTTTAATTCTTTGCGAATGAAGGTCATACCTGGACTGCGGGTGCGGCTGAAACCCAATAATAATGATCTGGATAAGGCTTTTCAGCTGGGGATGGACTTTGCCAAGACGATCCAGCAGCAAAAACAGGATGTTTCTAAGTTAAGGTGGCGCTGCCTGGTGTGCGGTCATATACATGAAGGAGCGGAACCGCCAGCGATATGTCCGGCCTGTGGGCTGGGTCAAGAAAACTTCGAATTGATACAGGCCGAGGATGCATTTGCCAATGATACCGAGGAAAGGTTTGTGGTCGTAGGCGGAGGGATCGCGGCACTATCGGCAGCTCAGGCTATCCGTGAGCGAAACAAAACAGCTGCTATAACTATGGTAACCGATGAACCAGTGCTTCCTTATTACCGTACTATGCTATCTGATTATCTGGGCGAAGAGCTGAATGCGGAACGGTTATTTGTACACGACTTGGCCTGGTATCGTGAGAACCGCATTGATGTTCTAACTGATCAACGGGTTGTTAAGCTGGACAGCAGTGCACGCCAGGTGGAAACCAAAGACGGAACGGTCATCAGTTATGATAAATTGATCATCGCGACCGGAGCCGCCAGCAATGTTCCTCCTTTCAAGGGGGTTGATCTCCCTGGTGTTTATACTCTGCGCAGTCTTTTGGATGCTCGTCGGTTGAAAGAGGCCCTCCAAGAGGCCAAAAAAGCCGTAGTTATCGGTGGGGGCGTCTTAGGACTGGAAGCAGTGGAAGAATTGATCGGCCTGGGATGGGAAGTAGCGGTGGTGGAGTATAATGAACGACTGATGCCCAGACAACTTGATCCGCAAGCTTCCAATATACTGAAAGATTTGATGGAAGCTAAAGGGATCGCCTTGCATCTGGGGGTAGCCACCGAAGAAATCGTTGGTGAGAGCTCGGTGCAGGGAGTGCGCCTCAACAACGGGCAGACCCTCCCCGCTGACTTGGTTATTATTTCTACCGGCGTGAAGCCCCAGGTGGAGTTGGCTCAGGAGGCTGGCCTGAATATTCAGCAGGGAATAGTGGTAGATCAGCAAATGCGTACCAATATTGATGGAATCTATGCGGCCGGGGATGTAGCCCAATTCGGTGAACGGGTCATCGGGCTGTGGCCGGTATCTTTGGAAATGGGTCGGGTAGCGGGAGCTGTTGCGGCGGGGGATTGGGTTGAGTTCAAAATGCCTACGCTTTCTACAGTACTGGCGGCCTTTGATCGCGAGATCTTTTCCATTGGTGAGGTCAATTTCCCAGATGACCAGATCAGGAAGGTAGTAGTTGAAGATCCGACTACCGGTTATTTCAAGAAAAGCTATCTGAAAGATGGAGTACTGGTGGGAGAGATCATCATTGCCCAACAGGTGGACAGCAGTGCCAGCCTGCAACAATTGGGCAGGGACAGCCAGGGTGAGAAGGTTCATAATAAATGGAAGTGCCGGGTGTGTGGTTATATTCATGAAGGCCCGGAACCACCAGAGATATGCCCTGTTTGCGGAGCTGGGCCGGATGACTTTGAACCGGCCGATTAAAGGAACCTATTACTATTCTTGCTCTTTCCGGGCGGAAGATTATATGGTGGTGCGTCGATGTTGTCTTATTTATTGATCATTTTGGTAGGATTGGTTGCCGGAACCCTGGGTGCAATAATAGGTGTTGGCGGTGCAGTGGTTATGCTGCCCGCCTCCGAATTTTTGATGAATCTGTCCACTGTAGATTCTATAGGCACCACATTATTTGCGGTTATGTTCACGGCTTTATCTGGGGGCTGGGCACATTATCGGCAGGGAAATGTCAATGTATCCTGGGGGTTACGAGTCGGCTTAGGCGGATTGCTTGGGGTTGTCCTGGGTTCCTACCTATTTAAGGAATATCTGAGCACCCAGGAACATCTACTAACTTTAATGCTGGCTGTTTTATTCGCCTTTTTGACCATTCGCATGGCGAAAGATACTTGGCAGGAAATAAAGAACCGTGACAGTGGTCAGAATCAGACTAGTTCAAAGGCACCGCTTTGGACTATGCCCATTGTAGGGCTGGTAGTTGGATGTTTAACGGGTGTATTGGGATTGGGTGGAGGATTCCTTATTGTACCGGCTATGATCTGGTTGTATGGAGCTCCTCCTTATCTGGCAGTGGGAACTACGCTCCTGGCTATTCTCCCGATTACGGCGGTGGGAGCCTTCGCTAAGTTAAGCCAAGGATTTGTGGTATTACCAATTGCGTTACTAATGGGTGTGGGCACTCTGATAGGTACTCAACTGGGTGCACCGGTCACTCGCTTTATCAAACCAGCGGTATTTAAGGGGATATTTACCCTGCTGTTTATCCTGCTTACCATTAGTTATCTAGCTAGTAGCTTGGCATATTAATAACTCATCAAGTTATGACTCTCTGTTATCGATAATCTTAACAGAGAGATAGACTAGTGAGGTGACAAGGTGACCATAAGCGATAGATTTATTGCATCTGTGAAGAAGAGCACCAATCTCTGGATAGGCCTATGGGTATTGCTGCTCTTGAATTTGTTGATTATTTTTGTACTAACCAAAATCTTCTCCTGGATGGTCTTGGTGGTATTTGTTCTGTTGTGGGTTGTAGGTATTATATTCCTTCATAGAATAGCCCATTCCACTCCGGCTGAACCAGATATTGATGCTGACTTGCGCTTACGTTTACAAGATTTGATGGAAGAGATCCGGCCATACTGTGAAGAAGTCTTTGACCAAAAGGTGAATGGATTTCTGGACCCCATAGAACAAGACTATCAGCAAAGATTCAGTATGGGGTTGTCCTGGTTATGGGAAAAAGTTAGTGACTTCTATGTGCAAGTAGAACACAGTGCCCAGGAAGGACGCTCCATTTTTCAGCTTATTGATGCGTCGAATGAAGACAAGATGAAAATTATCGAGCGATTGCAGGAAGGTGCTCATCAGGTTTTGACCGTCATGGAGGATGTACAAAGGCGCCGCTTTGATGATGAAGACGAAATTCGGAAACGGCTTCAAACCAAGACCAGCGACTTTCGCAATAGTATGCTGCGGGAAAAGCAATACTTCTATGAGTATGTTTATAAAATGCTGCTTGAACAAGCCCGCTCTCAAGGCATAGAAGCGGAAATGGCAGAACACTTGAGCCCGGTGCGACTAGGACAACAGTTTGGTGTAGTTGTGGAGAGGTCTTTAGAAAGCCGGGTGGTTGATTTTCACAACTCTTTGTTAGATGACTTGGAGGACTTTTCCGCTGATGTAGTGGGACGTTTTCAAAGGTCTACCGCTCAGGTATTTAATCATTTCCGTGATATGAAAAGCCTGCTGACCAGATTGAACGAAATGTCCGGTAATACTTCTGGACTGGCAGCCCGCAGGTTGGATGAGTATTTGCTGCAAATAAGTCAGCTGGAGGAGCAAGCCGGCGAGACATTAGTAAGTTTGGCCTGGCAGGATATAATAGTGGAGAAACGCTGGGATGAGATCCAAGAACAGCTGTTTTTCATTAAAGATCAAGTTGTACAAAGCGTAGGTGAAGACTCACTGGAGTACATCGAGGGAGCCTTGAACGAGGCTATTCCGGGATTATCCGCCATGCCCCGGGATGCTGCCAGTGCCCTATTCTATAAAGCTTTGCTCGATGCTGAATTGATCTATCATGTTTATACAGAAAATAATCTAACCCAGGTGTTGAACGATGGAGTATTCAGCCTGTTACAGTTTGTGCGACCTTTGGAACTTCAAGCCGCTAACACTATTCGCCTGACTGATCAGAATCTGAATCGGCTGAGAAAAAGAAAAGCACTGGTTAAAGAAGGTAGCTTTCAGGCGTTGTTTGAACGAGTATATGGGGCTGTAGAGCAACACCAGCCCTTATCAGCCCATTTACTAGAGGGAGTCTTCCCCCTGAAATTCCAGCAGTTTGCCAGCAATCCCTATCTCAAGAATACCCCGGACAACTTGAATCAGGCTGCCTGGATGATGTTTGATTATGCCATAGATAATGAAAACCTACCGGAAGACATCTATCTGTTGGTAGGATTACTGTTGGTCGTTCATCAGATTCGTGACCAATATATCCAGCCATTTAATAGCATGCCAGTAGGAGTAAAAGACCCCGAGGAAGTCCATACTACCAGGGCGGTTACCTATCAAGCCCTAGCCATCCTTTTACAGAACGATTTTACCGGTCTAAAGGGAGACAGGGCTGAGAGATAAGTAAGACATTAGGCTATCTTTCGGGGGATATAATATTTACCAGCTAATATAGCAAAGGAGAATAATATGTTTCCTCTTCGGGACAGTACTCCCAGCCACCACTTTCCCTTAGTTACAATTCTGCTTATACTTACCAATACATTGGTTTTTATATATACCGTCTCCCAGGGAACGTACGGCATGGAAGAAATATTCTATACCTTTGGGCTGGTTCCAGCTTATTATTCCCAGCCTTACGGCGCACCGATTGGCTACCTGTCTTTTATTACTTCGACATTCATGCATGGCGGCTGGATGCATCTTATCGGCAATATGTGGATACTGTGGTTATTTGGCGACAATGTTGAAGACCATATGGGGTCAGGCCGTTTTTTACTATTCTATCTGGTGTGCGGTATAGCAGCAGGATTGGCCCATTATTTTGTTAACTCCACCTCATCAATACCAGTTGTAGGCGCCTCAGGAGCGGTAGCTGGGGTAATGGGAGCTTATTTTTTGATGTTTCGCCATGCCCGTATACTCACCTATATACCGCCCTTTTTTCTATTCACTGTACCAGCCTGGGTCTACCTGGGATTCTGGGGTGTTTCTCAATTATGGAGCGGAGCTACTGAGTTAGCTTTTAACAGTTATGGGCAAATTGCCTTTTGGGCTCACATTGGCGGCTTCGCAGCCGGAATGACCCTTTATTCGTTTTTTGTTAAGAAGGACAGAATTGAGCAAATTCCCGAATGATCTGAAACTCCAGTAATGATTGGACGGTATAAAATCCATTCGGCGCCGGAACATGTTTACTTACTGCATCTGTGTCCCCCGCAACAAAAGATCCAGTTCTTCGCTGGCTAGCAGTCCTTGTTCACTGCTGTTTTGCAGAAAATAGATGGTATTTTCAATTCTCTCTTGGCTGGCCTTGATCTCATGCCAATGTTGTTCTTCTTCGTAGAGGTTCATGCATTCCTGTAGGTCACTAGCACGGCCGGTTTCCAAAAAATAACGAAACATTTCCAAGGTCTTTTTATCCTGATAATCAGAATGAACAGCAGATTTATCCAAAATACTGTTATACAGATCCAGCGCATGACTGGCTCTTCTCATTTTGGCTTCCGCTTCATCTATATCATTAAAACAGCGATCATACAAAGCCTGATGGCATGCTGCCCAATTTTCCAGCAATCGCTTGTAGCGATCACAGGCTTTTTCGTATTCCCGATAGCGGATAAAGTACACTTTAACATCGTAGTTGTAGCGATTGCCTTCCTGCTCCTGCTTTTTCCTCATGGAACGGGCCCGGGAAAAAGGTATTAAATTATCGAGGCGCCGTTCCTCTACATCCTTGACCGGCTTATCAGGAATCTCATCAGGCTCGCAAGGGGCCAGGTTCTCCTGTTCTACTATGGCATAACGCTGTTCCAAAAGCTTGCGCAAATAGTTGGTGTGCCGATTGATCTGCTCAATTTCCTGCAGAGATAGGATAGACATATCCAATTCGCGAATCAAGTCGGGGGTAGACTTTTTGCCTTTACGGGCTTTGGCGTACTGCTGCAGTTCCTTATTTAGTATGGCCGGTCGGCTTAGATTATTGAGTAGTTCCAGGTCAAAAGCAGTTAAAACATGTTCGGGGTCAGCCGGTTCTTTGCAAAAATAGAAACGGGTATTGGTTTCCGGGTAGTAATACGGCCCAATAGTTTTCAGGTAGGGATTATTAACAAATGACTGCAGATCTGATTCCGCTTCTAATTGATCATCAATCAGATTAAGCCATACCCGTGCCATATCTGATAGAGCCGAATCATCAAAAGAGATCTGCTGTAGAGTAAGGTAAACTTCGTTAGTAATGCGCACTGCTCCGTTGTAGTAATAAAATAAAACTTGACGGGGAAGAGCATTCAGGAGTACTGATGAATCAAGATGATCTGGGTTCTCCTTGTTTAAGAAGGGGTAAAACATTAAAATCCTCCTTTTAAAGACTACAGGTTCGTATCAATAATTTCTATAAAATACCAATAATTCCTGCTAAAGGGAAAAATAAATTTCACCATTAGTCCTTTGCAAAAGGAGCGGCTTTATTTTCCGGCTATAATTACCTATAATAGGTTAGTAAAAGGAGGAGAAAGCATGGCCAATCTACCCTGGTTCGCAGAGAAAATGTCTGAGTATGATCCTGCCTATCATAAGATGCTGGAACAGATGGCCTCAACCGCCTTATCCCCATCTGCTCTGGATAAAAAGACCATGTTGTTAATATTGGTAGCCTTGGATGCCCTCAAAGGGGCCGGACAAGGAGTCAAAGTACTGGCCGATCAGGCTCGGCAGGCAGGCGCCAGCGAAGACGAAATCAAGGAAGCGTTAAGACTGGCGTATTATGTCAGCGGAATGAACACGGTCAAAGCCTCACTGCAGGCTTTTAGTGAAAAATAAGTGATTTGATAAAAGGTGATTTTGCATAAATTCTAATTATGCAAAACACTCAAATTAAATTTTAGGAGTAAAAACATGTTTAAAGCGGTTCTATTTGACTTAGATGGTACCTTGTTGGATATAGATATGGATTACTTTATACCTCAATATTTTCGCAAGATGGTCATTATGGCGCGAGAAGCCGGGTATTCGGTGGCAGATCAATTAGTGGAACAGGTTTGGCAATCCACTGGTGCTATGATTGCCAATCGTGATTCCCAGTTGCTCAATGAAGAGGTATTTACTGAGAATTTTTACCGGAACTGGCCCATTTCCCGTGAAGATTTTGAACCCTTTTTCGAACGCTTCTATGACCAAGGGTTTCCCGAACTACAAAAACATAGTCGCCCATTTCCGGGTATTCCGGAAATGATGCAGCAGGTGTTTGAACGGGGCTTGAAAGTGGTGGTAGCTACTAATGCGGTGTTTCCGATGACAGCTCTGCAGCAGCGGCTTGATTGGGCGGGTGTAGGCCATTTTGATTATGAATTGATAACCTCCTATGAAGTAATGCATTTTTGTAAACCGCATCCGGAATATTACCAGGAAATAGCTGGCAACCTAGGAGTGAAACCGGAAGAATGTCTTATGGTGGGCAATGATATAGGTGAAGATCTGCCGGCGGGAACTATAGGTATGAAGACTTTTCTAGTTGAAGATATGTTAATAAACAAGGGACAAGATCTAACTCCTGACTGGCGGGGACATCTGCCTGACCTTTACAGATTCATGGGACAATTATGATCCATGTCCATCCGTTATTTGCCGGACATAATCTACCCCTTGCCCGGGTAATCTTTTAACAAAAGTCACCCTGGGCGGAGGTGGTAAAATGTCGCAGCAAAAAACCCGGGACAAGAAAAAGAAATTCCTGACCGAGTACGATCTCTTAAAGATGGAAATTGCCAAAGAATTAGGACTGTGGGAGCAAATAGAAAAAGAAGGCTGGGAATCGCTTAGTAATGCAGCTTGTGGCCGTGTAGGTGGGATCATGAGTAGGCGGATGAGAGAAAAGCGCCAGCAATCTGAGTAGAAAGCCTGGCATGGATTGCCAAAGAATCAACCAGTTAATGTATAATAAGAGAAATCAATGTTTAATGGGGTGGGTCTAGTGGCTCAAGAAAAATCTTATACTCCCGATGAAGTGGCAGAACTACTGAAGATTTCTAAATATACCGTCTATGAAATGGTTAAAAGAGGAGATTTATCGGCCTACCGTATCGGGCGTAAGTTGAGATTCCAGGAGTCGGATATTGAAGAATATATAAAAAGAGCCAAAGGAATGGATAATGTTTATACTGGTGTTGTAGTGAACAAGGACGGAGAGAAATCTTTCCAAACAGGCCCTGTGTCAATCAGACTGGTGACGGAGATCGAAGGCGATGCACGGGTAATGATTGAACCGGATGATATTATTCTTGCCAAGAATATAGTCAAAAGCAGTGCGCGTAATGTTTTAAAGGGAAAGATCGAAACCGTTGAAGATCGTGGTTCTTTGTTTAAAATAGGGATCAAGGTTGGGATAATGCTTTATGCAATTATTACTCGCTCCTCCTATTTAGACATGAAAATAGCACCGGGCGATTCTGTTTACGCAATTTTCAAGAGCACCTCAGTACGGGTGCTATCGTAATACTTTCCATAAGGAAGACAAGGGGACAATGCCTTGTCTTCTTTTGATTTTGTCTTCTATCCGTCCCCCCTGGCTCCTCGAGGATACTAGTTTTTAGGAGAGGGATAAAATGCGAGATATTGACCGTGTACAAGCCTATTTGCGGCAACGTATGCCGCATCTGCATGCTATTGAATTTGAACAGGATACCAGTACCTCAGCCTTGGCGGCAGCTGCTTTAGGCACCGAGGTGGGGCAAATTGCGAAGTCTATGCTCTTTAAGACTAAGACCGGGGGATACTATCTAGTAGTTTCCGCTGGTGATGTGCGTATGGATACCAAAGCACTGCGTGATCTGGTCGGTTCCAAAGTACGAATGGCCAACTCGGAAGAAGTGCTGGAGATTACCGGTTTCCCGGTGGGGGGAGTATGTCCTTTTGACCTAAAAGTGGATGTGCCCATTTATCTGGATGAAAGCCTGAAAAGATATGAAGTTGTCTACGCTGCTGCCGGTACGGCCAATTCTGCTTTGCCGATAACCTATGCTGAATTAATGGAAATTACTAATGGAAAGTCCTGCGACGTTTCCATTCTCACTGAGCCTTAAGGAACAACTTGCGCTATAATCTCCTTTACCCGTCCTCCTATTTGCCACTCAAAATTGATCACCTTGTAAGTATACCTAGATAGAATTCACGCCGTAATAATAAGTAATTGCTATAATAGAATAAGCTAACTGGTGCACTGAACTTCTTTAAGGGAGCAGGATATGAATGAATTTGATACTTCCAATGGGACATTGAATTTTGTCCACCTCCATAATCATACCGAATACAGCCTATTGGACGGGGCTTGCCGCCTGAAAGACTTGGTATCTCAAGCCAAGAGCCTGGGGATGCCGGCGGTAGCTATTACCGATCATGGTGTACTGTACGGAGTGATCGATTTTTACCGAGAAGCCAAAAAGCAAGGTGTCAAACCCATCATTGGCTGCGAGGTTTATGTGGCCCCACGCAGCCGCTTGGATCGAGAAGCACGCATTGATGACAAATTGCATCATCTGACTTTGCTATGCCAGAATGAAATTGGCTACCGCAATCTGGTTCAATTGGTCAGCCGGGCTTTTTTAGAGGGGTTTTACTATAAACCGCGGGTAGATCGAGAATTACTCAGTATGTATCATGAGGGACTTATTGCTCTGTCAGGTTGTGTAGCCGGCGAGATCCCCCGGCTCATTTTGGCCGGGCGAACTGAGGAAGCTGAGCAAGCTGCCTATTTCTACCGTGACCTATTTGGCCAGGACAACTATTATTTGGAGATACAGAATCACGGTATGCCTGAGGAAAAGAAGGTTTGTCAGGCCTTATATGCCTTGAGTGATAAGACGGGGATACCTCTGGTAGCCGCCAATGATCTGCATTATATAAAACGGGAAGATGCGCCGGTACATGATGTATTGCTGTGTATTCAAACTGCATCGGTGATAAATGATGAACAGCGCATGCGTTTTCCAGGCAGTGAGTTTTACTTAAAAACTGCCTCGGAAATGGAGGCTCTGTTTCCCGATCATCCTGAAGCACTGCAAAACACCTTGAAAATTGCGGAACGCTGCCAGGTCGACTTTGAATTCGGCCATTTTCATCTACCCCGCTTTGATCTGCCGGCCGGTTATTCAGCAGAATCTTATCTGGATGAACTGGTAAAGAAGCGTTTTACTGAACGCTATCCCCAGGCGGAAGATCATGTAGTACAGCGCTTGGAGTATGAACTGAATACCATAAAACAAATGGGCTTTGCTGGTTATTTTCTCATCGTGCAGGATTTAGTTTATTGGGCCAAGACTCATGGGGTGCCGGTAGGACCGGGACGTGGGTCTGCTGCCGGCAGTCTTGTCTCCTATGTGTTGGGTATCACTACTATAGATCCCCTGGCTTACAATTTGTTGTTTGAACGGTTTCTGAATCCGGAACGGGTCAGCATGCCTGATATTGATATTGATTTTTGCTTTGAAAAACGTGACCGGGTCATTGAATACATAATAGAGAAATACGGGGCTGATCGAGTAGCCCAGATCATAACTTTTGGTACTATGGCGGCCCGGGCAGCCATTCGCGATGTCGGCCGAGTCTTGGATGTTCCTTATGGGGAAGTGGATCGTATCGCCAAGATGGTTCCGGCGGAACTAGGGGTGACCATTGACCGGGCTCTGGAAGTCTCACCTGAACTGATACAGGCTTACGAAAACGACTACAATACGCGCCGTATCATTGACTTTGCCCGAGCTATCGAAGGCATGCCCCGCCACGCTTCCATTCATGCGGCGGGAGTAGTTATTGGTGCCCAACCGCTGCAAAAGCTGCTGCCCCTACAGAGAACTGCTGATGGTAATGTTATTACCCAGTTTACCAAGGAGACGGTCGAAGATATCGGGCTGTTGAAAATGGACATACTTGGTCTGCGTACCTTGACAGTCATAAGCCGAGCCGTCGAGATAATTGCTAAAACCCGTGCTATAAACATAGATATTGATCAACTGCCTCTGGACGATGATGCCGTATACCAACTGTTATCCGACGGAAATACTATTGGTGTATTTCAGCTGGAAAGTGACGGTATGCGCCGTATACTGTGTGAGTTAAAGCCCTACCGTTTTGAAGACATCATTGCCATAAACGCCCTGTACCGTCCCGGACCACTGGGCAGTGGCATGGTAGAAGATTTCATCAACTGCAAGCATGGGCGTCAGACCATTGATTATCCCACCCCCCAGCTGGAACCAATACTCAAGGACACTTACGGAGTAATTCTCTATCAGGAACAAGTTATGCAGATAGCCAGTAACCTAGCAGATTTCTCAATGGGAGAAGCCGATGTTCTCCGCCGCGCTATGGGCAAAAAGAAGCCGGAAGAGCTAGCGGCTCAGCGTGACAAATTTGTGACCGGGGCAGCGCTTAATGAAATAGGAGAGGCAACTGCGGCTCACTTATTTGATTTGATGGAGAGCTTTGCCGGTTACGGATTCAATAAGAGCCATGCGGCTGCTTATGCTTTGATTTCATACCAGACGGCCTATTTGAAGGCCCATTACCCAATGGAATACATGTGCGCGTTTTTAAGCAGTGTCATCGACCATCAAGACAGAGTAGTTTTTTATATCAAAGAGTGTCAAAGACTAGGTATAGCGATACTGCCACCCGACATCAATGAGAGTTTTGAGAACTTTACTGCTGCCAAAGAGGGCATCCGCTTTGGGCTGGGAGCTATAAAAAATGTGGGTATCGGAGCAGTACGTACTATTGTTCAAGCTCGCAAGGAAGGGAATTTTACCTCTCTGTTTGATTTTTGCTGCCGGGTAGATACCGGTCAAATCAATAAACGTATTTTGGAAAACCTAATAGTGGCAGGCTGTTTTGATTCCCTGGGGATAACGCGTAAACAGGCCCTGTCGATCATGGAACAATGTGTTGATCTGGCGGTTCAGATCCACCGTTCCCAGGAAAGCCAGCAAGCCTCTCTGTTTGGCGATACTATGAGCCTGGTAGAGGAACCAGTTATCCGTATTAAAGGTGAAATCCCTCAACGGGAGCGGTTGGCCCGGGAAAAGGAAGTGTTAGGATTTTATGTATCGGAAAATCCATTGGATCAGTACCGAGATTTGCTACCTTTCCTTACCACTCATCAAATAGCGGATCTACGCGCACGAGATGAGGAAAGCTATGTGCGTTTGGCTGGCTTGATGCTGAATTTGCAGCGCCGGGTGAGCAAGAAAGGTGAGAGTTATGCGCGTTTCCATCTGGAAGATCCCAGCGGTCGCCTGGAAATGATGGTTTTTCCATCGGTTTATCGCCACAGTTTACAACAATTACAGGAGGATGAGCCGGTGGTAGTGGAAGGCTTTTATGATACCCGTGATGAACAGCCCAAACTGGCGGTTAGGCGGATTTTCCCAATGCCCCAAGAAGTATCCGAGCTGCACGTACGCATTTCTGATGATGAAGAAGAAGGGGATGGCAAGAAAAGACTGCTTCAGACATTAGTCTGTTTTCCTGGAGAAATAGATGTTGTTATTTATCCTCCTGGTAGAAAAGCACTGCTGTTAAGCGAACGCTGGCGTATTAAGCCTGATTTGGTCCTCAAGCAGGAGTTGGTAGAGTTATTTGGCAGGAACAAAGTATGGTTTCATTAGAATTAAGGTGAAGATCACGAAGGAGATGTGTGCATGAACGACGACTACATCGGAGAAGACTATATTATTATCAAGGCTCTGGAAAATGGAGTGAACATAATCGGGCTCACTCGCGGCAAGGATACCAAGTTTCACCACACCGAGAAACTGGATAAGGGAGAAGTTATGGTTCTTCAGTTTACCGAGCATACTTCAGCCGTTAAAATTCGCGGTCAAGCGGAGATAACCCATCGTTACGGCTCAGTGACCAGTGAGAACAGCTCCGGATCCCGCCATACATAATACAATACAGCACCGGACTACCTTTTACTGCTGCCGGTGTGAGGAGGTAGCCCTTTATGAAGCGAATCGCTGTTTTAACTAGTGGAGGAGATGCGCCCGGAATGAATGCCGCTATTCGTGCGGTAGTTAGATCTGCTATCTACAACCAGATGGAGGCATTTGGCATAATGCAGGGCTACGAAGGATTGATCCAGGGGTGTGTCAAGCCTATGAATCTGGGATCGGTAGCCGATATTATCCATCGGGGCGGCACCATTTTACAGACCTCGCGCTCCAGCAGGTTTATGAGCGAGGAAGGACGTAAAGCAGCCTTAGAACAGCTTGATAGCCATGGCATTACCGGTCTGGTGGTTCTGGGGGGGAACGGTAGCCTGCGTGGGGCCTGGGAATTCTCGAAACTAGGTATTAAAGTAGTTGGCATTCCGGCCACTATTGACAATGATATTGTATATACTCGCTCGATTGGCTTTGATACTGCCGTAAATACGGCTCTGCATGCTATTAATCACATACGGGATACGGCGACCAGCCATGGACGGGTTTTTATTATCGAAGTGATGGGCCGCGACTGCGGTGAAATTGCTTTGGCAGCCGGAGTGGCTGGGGGAGCCGAGTCAATTCTAATTCCGGAAGTCGAAGTTGACTTTGAGCAGATAGTCAACAAGATCAACCAGGGAGTGGAGCGCGGCAAGCTGCATAGCATTATTGTCGTAGCGGAAGGAGTATATCCGGCCATGGAACTGAAAAAGCATTTGCAGGAAGCCACCGGCCAGGATACCCGCGTTACTATCCTGGGGCACATCCAGCGGGGCGGTACTCCTAGCGCCTCTGATCGAATCATGGGTTCCTGCATGGGCCAAGCCGCCGTGGACTATCTGGTCAGCGGAAAGGGGAACGCCATGACTGCTACGCGCCAGGGAGGAGTTCATCTAATACCCTTGCAGGAGGTAATACGAGGCAAGAAGACACCCGAATTAGCCATGTTTGATCTAGCTCGGGTCTTATCTATATAATGGGAGGTGCCATTTTGCGCAAGACTAAAATCATCGCCACCATAGGGCCCGCCAGTGAAAAGGTGGAGACTATCAAGGAAATGATGGAGGCCGGACTGAATGTGGCCCGTCTAAATTTTTCCCACGGAACCCATGAGGAACATCGTCAACGCATCCAGAACTTGCGCCAGGCAGCCGAGGAATTGCAAGGACTGCTGGCCATTATGCTGGATACTAGTGGTCCGGAAATACGCACGGGGCGATTAGCTGATGGTATGGTCAAACTGGAAGTTGGGCAAAGCTTCGTTCTCACCAACCGGGCTGTCCCAGGCAACAATGCAGAGGTTCAGGTTAGTTATGCGAACCTGCCGCAAGAAGTGACCCCGGGAACTTTTATACTGATATCAGACGGGTTGATCAGTCTCAAGGTGGAAGAAACGACCCCCACCGATATAGTTTGCCGGGTAATGAATGGCGGGGAATTGGGAGAGCGCAAAGGCATAAATGTTCCCGGGGTGCGCATTAATATGTCCTTTTTGAATGATAAAGACCGGGAAGATATTTTATTTGGCATCGAAATGAAAGTTGATTTTATCGCGGCTTCCTTTGTGCGCACGGCTGATGACGTACTGGAGATTAGGCGGATATTAGAACAAGAGGGTGCCGACATAGATATAATTGCCAAAATCGAAAGCCAGGAAGGGGTAAACAACCTGGATGATATTATCCAGGTGGTTGATGGAGTAATGGTAGCTCGCGGTGATCTAGGGGTGGAGATACCTGCCGAAGAAGTGCCTCTGGTACAAAAATTGGTGGTCGATAAGTGCACCAATGCCGGCAAAGCGGTGATAATAGCCACGCAAATGCTGGACTCCATGATAAACAATCCTCGCCCCACCCGAGCCGAGGTATCTGATGTAGCCAATGCCATATTTGACGGAGCAGATGCCATAATGCTGTCAGGCGAAACAGCGGCTGGAAAGTACCCGGTGGAAGTTGTGGAAACGATGGCGCGCATAGCCTCTCGCTCAGAGGAAGCTCTGCCTTATGCCGATATATTAAGACGCAAGCGTACTCGTGAAAACATCTCGGTTACTGATGCCATCAGTTATGCTACCTGTGCAACGGCTACTAACTTGGGGGCTTCGACTATCATTACCTCTACCCACACCGGTTATACCGCGCGCATGGTGGCGAAATACCGCCCTCAGGCCAACATTGTGGCGGCCACACCCAACCGGGCTATTCTTCAAAAAATGGCTCTGGTGTGGGGCGTTTATCCGGTATTGATCCAGACAACATCCGGTACAGATGAGTTGTTCGAAGAGTCCATACGTGCTGCCCTGAGCTGTGGCTACATAGAAAATGGAGACCTGGTCATTTTGACCGCTGGTGTTCCTACCGGCCATTCGGGTGCCACTAACCTGATGAAGGTACACATTGCAGGGGAGATTTTGGTTCAGGGGATGGGAATTGGTTCGGAGATCGCCAAGGGAACAGTTCGCATTATAGGTTATTCCGAGGATGTGAGCCGCATTCAGCCGGGGGATATTGTAGTGACCCATAGTGCCGAAAGTAGCCTGGCACCTTATCTGTCACAGATTGGAGCTTTGATCGCAGAAGAAGGAGGACTTACTTCCAATGCGGCCATTATGGGCTTACAGGCCCGTATTCCAGTTATTGTTGGGGCTCAGGATGCTACCAGTAAACTCGAGGAAGGAATGCTGGTGACTGTCGATACTCCCCGAGGCAGGGTATATAAGGGCTTAGCCCAGGTGCTATAGTATTAAGGAAAAAAGGGATTCGGTTGTTATACCGAATCCCTTTTTATCGTTCATCCTGCTGTTCAGCGCTGTGATGATCGTGTAGACCTGCGGGAGCGAACCGCAGGGGAGTGGTATCATCACATCAACTTACAGCAGGTTGAATACAAGATTAGTGTTAATTACCGACCCTTAAAATCTGCTTTACGGTTTTCCAGGAATGCACTCATGCCTTCTTTTTGATCCTCACCTGAAAACAGCATAGACCAAGCGATTTGTTCAGCACGGCTGCCTGACTTAATATCCATGTTCATGGAATTATTAACGCAGTTCTTGGCTTCGCGCAAAGCCAGCGGAGACTTCTTGCATAGTCTCTTGGCAAACTTCATAGCCTCATCTATAACTTCCGCTGCCGGTACAACCTTATTCACCAGACCAATTTTTTCCGCCGTAGCGCCATCAAAGAATTCGCCGGTGAATATGTACTGTTTGGCCAGACAGATCGAAGTGCTGCGCGGAAAGCGCTGGGTTCCCCCGGCACCCGGGAAAATTCCCAGATTAATTTCCGGCAGTCCCATAGTCGCGTTGTCGGCCACAATGCGGATATCACAAGCCATTACCATTTCCAGGCCACCGCCCAAAGCCAACCCGTTAACAGCAGCTATGGTTGGTTTGTGATTGTCTTCGATCATAAAAAGTGTTTTATGAACCTTATCCAGGAAGTTGCGAGCTTGAAAAGCATTGAATTCATGAACCGCTTTTAAGTCCGCCCCAGCCGCGAAAGCATTTTCATTACCTCTGATTATGATGGCCCTTACTTCAGGATCCAGATGAAAACCTTCCAGGATCTCATAGGATTCATCCAATAGCAGTTCGTTTACAGCGTTGAAAGCTTTAGGCCGATTGAGCTGAATTATACCTATACCTGGTGCTTCAACACTTACCAAACAAGTTTCATATTTCTTATCTCGATAAGACATATTTAACCTCCTTTACCCCGCCCATTTAAGGCAAGAGTGCTATTTTTTGCTGTAATCGTAGAAACCTTTACCGGTCTTTCTACCTAACCAGCCAGCCCGAACCATTTGCTTCAGGATGCCAGCCGGGCGATATTTGGGATCTCCGGTTTCTCTAAAGAGGACATTGCATACTTCCAGAGAGATATCAAGTCCAACCATGTCACACAGAGTAAAGGGCCCCATAGGCCACCCAGCACCTAGCTTCATGGCTTTATCAATATCTTCAGGTGTTGCTAAATCTTCCATGAGTATAAAGGCAGCTTCGTTCATTCCCGGAACGAGAATACGGTTAACTACAAAGCCAGGACCTTCTTTAACTTTAATGGGTTTCTTGCCAATGGCTTTGGAGAGTTCCACAACTGCTTCCACAGTTTCATCAGCAGTCTGCAGAGCAGGGATAACCTCAATTAGCTGCATTACCATGGCCGGGTTGAAGAAGTGCATACCCACTACTTTGGTAGGATCGGGGTAGGCGGCGGCAATTTCCGTGATAGATAGTGAAGAAGTGTTACTGGATACGATAACCTCTGGTCTCAGAACGGCACCCAAGTCGCTGTAGACTTGTTTTTTAATAGCCATGTTTTCGACCACAGATTCAATAACAAAATCCACATCAGCCAGATCTTTTAGATTGGCAGTGCCGGAGATGTTAGCGGTGATGAAATCTTTGGCGCCCGCAGGAGCTTGGCCCTTTTCTTCAGCTCTAGCTAGGCCTTTGCCGATCCGTTCAATAGTCTTGTCTACTATTTCTTGTTTAATATCATATAAGACGACCTTTTTGCCTGCACCAGCTACTGCCCAGGCAATACCCATACCCATGGTACCTGCACCCAAAACCGCAATCTTATTAATTTCCATTAATGTGATCCTCCTTATACAGCATAGTGATTTTGGAACCATATACGTCGTGGTAACATCACAATACTACACCTACCACCTCCTCTGATATGGATGCCTTCGCAAGATGAACCTAGGATCCTATGTGCGAAAGCCTCAGACTATAAAGCTGACAGGCCTGCTATCAGGAGCCTTGCCGTGAGCCCTCCTGGCGAGATCAATGATCAACAGATGTTGGAGATTGCCTGTCTAGAGCTATAGTGCCTATTATTATGTGAAATTATTATGAAACGAAAAGTGTCTTGAGCAGTAGCCTCAATCGTTAATAAATTCGAACCTCAAAAGTATCAGCATAAGCATAAATGTTATGAGTAATAGTGATCTGCATAACCAATGTTTATAAATATGATAGCATACTAACATTTGAAAAATTGACTGAAATTTAGCCTTTGCCAAAGATAGTAAAAAATGCATGCAAATAAAAAAGAACAGCTGTCGCTGTCCTTTGCACAATCAAAAAAAATAATATAATCAGGCACTATCGATCCGTAGCATTGTCTGTGGATAGGGAGGCGTTGCTATAAGTGGCTTCTTGTATCATCAACTTTAAAGTCTCGGCATCAAGGCTTCCAGTGGGACTTAAACTATGACTACGTTGGAAATTGCTGATGAAATCCGTCGCCTGTTCTTCCTCAGTCATACCCAACATTAGCAACATTTTCCGTATTTCCGCCTTATCCTGGTTAGTTACCAGCATGAGTTGACTAGAGCGACCAACCTGTTCATTATTGTGGATCACGGTGATGGGCGCGAATGAGTCATTTTCGACATCATTCATTTCATCAGAGGGCTCAACCGTGGCTGCCATTGCGGAATTACTGATTAGTTGAGAACGCTCGGCCAGAATGTCAAAGTTACTGGCCACGCCCATAGCAGCGCCAATCATGGTAGCTGCACATATCATTAAAACTAGAAATATGAAGTGTCCACGCGTCATAATCTCAACCTCCACATATATAGTAAAATATTCCACAAAAAATATCAATTAATGTAGCATATTTCACCAATGAAAAAGGGATCCCCGTAAGGATCCCGCTACGAAATAGCCGCATTTATACCCCGTAATCACGCTCTTCCTTATTATCTTTTATTAAGCTAACATCAGTTGAGTTGAACATAGCAAATACCTCATCACCAGGATGCAGATCCATCGCCTGGGCGGCTCCGGCGGTGATGGTGGCATATACCGGCCTGTCTCCAACATCTATGATCACTTCCGCCATATCCTGCCCGGTTTTGACATCCATTATTTTTCCCACTAATTTATTAGGCTGACTAATGCGCATGCTAAAACTCCTTTTCTTTTAGAATGTGCAGGGCCCACTCAAAATATTATCGGTTCAATTAAGGCTTGCAAAATGATAGAAAAGTGATATCATAATAATAACAACAATGAATTGAAGGAGGATAACGATGAGCGAGAAACAAGCGTGGAAAATGAATGGTTTCGTAGGCATTTTCATAATATTATTGCTGCTAGGTTTGGCGGTCTACGTATTTTTTACCCCTCTATCTCTGATCTGGGCAATTGGGCTGGCTGTTTTAATTACTATAATAGTGGGGGTACTGGCCAGTGGTTTTACGATTGTTCAGCCCAACGAAGCCCGGGTGCTGACCTTTTTTGGTCGTTACGTGGGTACTATCGTTGAGGATGGTATGTGGCTGACCGTACCACTGACTGCTCGTAAACATGTATCTTTACGAGTGCGCAATTTCAATAGTAAAATGCTTAAAGTTAATGATGTGGATGGTAATCCAGTTGAAATCGCGGCGGTCGTTGTATTTAAGGTTATCAATTCCGCCCGGGCGGTGTTTGATATGGACGATTATGAAACTTTTGTGGAGATTCAAAGTGAAACAGCTCTGCGCCATGTAGCAACCAAATATCCATACGATGTCTTTGAAGAAGGCGGATGTTCTCTGCGGGGTAATGCGGAGGAAGTAGCGGCAGAATTGGCCCGTGAACTTCAGGAACGACTAATGGTAGCCGGGGTGGAGGTTATGGAAGCCCGCTTGACCCATTTGGCCTATGCCACCGAAATAGCCAGTGCTATGCTGCAGCGCCAGCAGGCCACTGCCATTCTGGCTGCTCGCCAGAAGATCGTGGAAGGGGCGGTGGGCATGGCGGAGATGGCTATTGCCCAACTGGAAACCAATAAAACTGTGGAATTGGATGACGAGCGGAAAGTGGCGATGATAAACAATCTCCTGGTGGCAATTGTCTCAGATCGCTCAGCACAGCCAGTAATAAATACTGGAACATTATATTAGGAAAATAAGCAAATGGCACAGAAAAAATCCTTTTTGTTACGTATGAATCCCAAATTATATGAAGTAATGGAAAAATGGGCTGCTGATGAATTCCGCAGTGTCAATGCTCACATTGAATATCTATTGAGCGATGCAGCCCGGCGCAGTGGTCGGTTAGGTAATAAAGATAAGCTGAGTCACCAGAAAAACGACGAACATGATGCTGAATAAGGATGCAAGACATCTTGAATGTTCAGCCTGAGGGAGAAACGACCGAAGGATCTTTCTTCATCTAATACTAGAAAGATTCTTCGGTTCAGACAATTGGTGCACATACTTCTTAGGAAGAATCCTTCTGATGTTCTCTAACAGGGATATGTAAGACAGTAACGAACTTTTTCACCAAATCAGGATCGAACTGTGTCCCGGCACATCTTTTCAATTCCCCAATAGCTTCATCGTGGCTCAGGGCTTTTCGATAAGGCCGATCACTGGTCATAGCATCATAGGCATCGGCAATAGCTAAAATACGGCATTCTAGTGGTATTCCTTCGCCCTTTAGCCCTAAGGGATAGCCGCTGCCATTCCACCATTCATGGTGTTTAAGCACCCAATCGGCGATATGCATGAGATCTGGAGATGCCAGAGCAATGCGGTGTCCGGTTTCACTATGCCGCTGCATTTCCTGCGTCTCTTCTCGGGTAAGAGGGCCAGGCTTAAACAGAATACTATCCCTGAGCCCCACTTTGCCAATATCATGAAACTGCGCTAAAAGTCGTAGATCAACGATACTTTGGGGAGAGAGCCCAAGAGCGGTACCCATTTCAGCCACCATAACCTGCAGTCTTTCGGCATGGCCTTCGGTGATAAAGTCTCGGGCCTCCAGTGCTTTCATTAATGTCTGGACAATAGCGCTGCGGGCACTCTGACTGCGGTATAGTTTCTCCCGGTACATGTTATTATCCGCCTCAACGTATAACTCATTTAGGCTGATGTAAGAGTCAGTTCTACGAGCAAAACCGATGGAGAGACTCAAGGGCACACCCTGCAGAGATCGGTTTAAGGTCACTGTATTATCCTGTAGCCGCTGATAGG
>CAZTZX010000026.1:0-5989 GCA_964618175.1 uncultured Syntrophomonas sp.
TGGGGTTGGCTTTGGGACTGGTTGTGCTGGGATTGGTGCTTAATATGCTGGTGGTCATGGAGACCAGCCATCGCCAACAGTCAGTCGAGGCGGAGTTACTCTATTCGGGACGGGTGGTACAGGAAGTGATCCAAAATCAGGTGAGAACAGCGGTGGATATTGAAGTGATCAACGGGGGCAAGACCTTACGAATCACTGATACCGAGGGTAAGACCACGGCTTACTACAGTGAACATGGTAATTTCTATCGCTCCTATAAGACCAGTAATCCGGTAGCGGAAAACGTTAAGTCGGTGCGATTTGTGGAGAGTGAAGAGTGTTTGTTGGTGGAGGTGGAGTTGCAGAGGGAAGAGGATAGTTGGCAGATAAGTTTTGTGTGTGCTATACGGTGTTGATGGGACGGGAATCTGTGGGGGAACGGAGGAGATTGCCGCGTCTCTACGCTCCTCGCGACCTCGAAAGTGAAGTATTCCCGAAGGGAATTGAAATAAGTGGTACCCGTCAGGGTGCAATGACAGGGACGGGGGCTGTTTTTGTAGCGAGGGCTTGATTAGTGGAGGGAGTTCATGGACAGGGTGAGGGGGCAGAGGGGATACATATTGGTGGTGGTGATAGTTCTGCTGTCGCTGTTTACCATTATGATCATTGCTATGCTGGACACCTCGGTCATGGAAAGACTGATCAGCCGCAATAGCCGTGACGCGGAGCAGGCCTTTCAGTTGGCGGAAGGGGCGGTTTACCTGGGGATCGAACAAAGCTATCAGGTGTTATCGAGCGACTACCGCACCGTGGAAATCCTGCCAACTTCTATTCTGCTGGAGCAGTCTTCCTTTGCTGATAATATCAACGGACAAGCGGTGCAGATGCAGGTCAGCAATCCCAGATTGATCGAGCAGTGCAGTGATTACAGCCTCTACGAATTTACCGGAACCGGGCTCTGCCCTCCCGCTAAGAATCGGCTAAAGGTGCAGGTGAGGTTTGAATACTTACAATATTATACGCCCCAGTATGGTGAAGATGGGTCGATCGTAAATATGGTTTTTACGCATCGGGACTATCTGGATCGGGGCCAAGTAGTACTGATGAAGAAGGAAATGGGGAACTAAAAACCCGGGCCTGATAATGGCTGCTCAGCGCTGGGGCTTGACTCCTTCTACTTGCAGCTCATAAATGGAAAAATATTAATGGTTGATCGACTAATAAATATCGACATTAATTTTTTTGGAGAGCTTATGGGGCAGGATTTTCGGAAAGTATGTCGAATAGGTATGCTTTGTCCTTATACTTGTGATTTTAATTATTGAAGGATGTAAATAATAACTAAATAATAAATGGGAGGTCAGATTAGGTATGAATTGGAGGAAACTGGGGATTATCCTGCTGATGTTGGTCTTTGCCGCCACTATGGTGGTAGGTTGTGGTGACTCTCAGGACAACGAGGCTCAGACACCAGATCAACAAGAAGAATTTGTGGTCGGTTTCATTTACATTGGTGCTCCTGGGGACGCCGGATGGACTTTTGCCCACGATGAAGGAAGAAAGTATTTGGAAGAGCAGATTTCCGGTGTTAAGACCATTACCCTGGAAAATGTGCCGGAAGGTGCTGACGCCGAGCGCAGCATTGAGCAACTGGTTCAGGAAGGCTGCAACGTAGTAGTAGCCAACAGCTTTGGTTATGGCGATCCCATGCTGGAAGTAGCCAAACGCTATCCCGACGTTACTTTCCTGCACTGTTCAGGGCTGAGTACCGCCGATAATGTTTCCACCTTTTTTGGCCGGATCTACCAGGCTCGTTATCTAAGCGGCATGATAGCTGGCGCTATGACTGAAAGCAACAAAATTGGCTATGCGGCAGCCTATGCTATTCCCGAAGTAATTCGCGGGATCAATGCTTTTACACTGGGTGTGCAAGCGGTAAATCCTGATGCTACTGTACAAGTTGTCTGGTCCAATACCTGGGTCGACCCAACTCTGGAAAAACAGGCTGCGGAAAGTTTGATCGCTGCCGGTTGTGATGTTTTGACCCAGCACGCGGATACTCCGGCTGTGCAGCAAGCTGCTCAGGATGCGGGTATCCTTTCAGTTGGATACAATAGTGATATGCGTAAATTCGCTCCTGATGCTAACCTGACTTCACCGGTTTGGAACTGGGGACCCTATTATGTGCGAGCTATTTCTGGTATCATGGATGGAACCTGGAAGAGCGAAGCCTACTGGGGTGGTATGGTTGACGGCATAGTCGACCTGGCTCCCATTGCTGACAAAGTTCCTGCCGAAGTCAAGGATCAGGTTGCAGCCAAAAAGCAGGAGATCATCCAGGGCGAATGGGATGTATTTTTTGGCCCCATCAAAGCTCAGGACGGAACAGTTAAAGTGCCGGAAGGCCAGTCAATGACCGATGAAGAGATGCTCAGTATGGATTGGTTCGTTTATGGAATAGAAGGCACCATCGAGTAATTCAGGGCAGGGCTTGTCTTAATAAGGGCGGCGTTAAGCCGCCTTTTCACTTGGAGGCTTAGCATGAAACGTATTCCAGTTATAGAAATGGTGGGAATCAACAAATCTTTTCCGGGGGTCAGGGCAAATAAGAACATCAACTTTCGTGTCTATCCCGGGGAGATACATGCCTTACTGGGGGAAAACGGTGCCGGCAAATCAACCTTGATGAGCATTTTGGCCGGCTTGTATCGACCCGATTCCGGTACCATCAAAGTTAAAGACAGTCCGGTACGGCTGCGCTCGCCTCGACTGGCCCTGCAGGCGGGCATCGGTATGATTTATCAGCATTTCCGGCTGGTGAACAATCTTACCGTCGCGGAAAATGTGGTGTTGGGCTACCCGGGAGGGATAAGGACCCGAGGCGATCAGATCGAGCAAAGGGTACGGGAGTTATCGGCAAAATACGGGATGGCGGTGGATCCCCATGCGCGCATCAGCCACCTTTCTCTGGGTGAGCAGCAGCGGGTGGAAATACTGAAGATGCTGTACCGGGGCTGTGACACCTTGATAATGGACGAACCCACCACGGTGCTGACCCCCCAAGAAGTAAAAGATCTGTTTAACACCCTGCGTTTAATGGCTGATCAGGGTAAAGCAGTGGTTCTCATTACCCATAAGCTAAACGAAGTAATGGAAATCGCTGATTATGTCACGGTTTTGCGCCGGGGAGAAGTGGTAGGCAGTGACCACATTGAAAACCTGGATGAACATGCTCTGACTCACATGATGGTTTCCCGCGACGTTATATTTCAAGAATTGAACCGCACCACCCAGTCTGGTCCAACCGTATTTGAAATCAAGGGACTGACAGTGCCCAGTGACCAAGGCCATGCTGCAGTGCGCCAGGCCGATCTGCAATTACATCAGGGCGAGATCATGGCTATAGCTGGAGTTGCCGGTAATGGCCAGCGTGAATTGGTGGAGGCTATGGCCGGATTGCGGCCTATTACAGCGGGAAGCATTCGCATGCAGGGCAAAGAGATTAGCCACCTGCCTGCTCGGTTGCGTACTGCTATGGGGTTGACTCTTATTCCCGAAGACCGTATGGGTATGGGACTGGTTCCCAATACCAGTGTGGTGGAAAATGCTATGCTGCGTAATTATCAGTTTCCTGAATACCGACGGGGAGGATTATTAAATTATGCTAAGCTGGAATCATATACCCGCAGTCTGATCGAGCGCCATCAGATAATGGTGGCGGATATTCACCATCCGGTCAATTATTTATCAGGCGGTAATCTGCAAAAACTTTTACTGGGACGGGAATTGGATCTGAACCCCAAAGTACTGGTGGCCGCCTATCCGGTACGGGGATTGGATGTGGCCGCTGCCCAGGCGGTCAATGAAATGATGCTGGAACAGCGTAGCAAAGGAACCGCTATTTTGCTGATCCTGGAGGATCTGGATGATGTTTTCCGTCTGGCTGATCGGGTAGCAGTAATGTATGACGGTGAAATACAAGCGGTTTTAGATGTTAGCGAAACGGATATAGATAGTATTGGCGCCTTAATGCTAGGAGCCCAAAGGGTAGGAGTGTAACATGAGGCTGAGGCTCGTTCGCAGAAATAATGATTCCTGGTTGATCAAAGTAGCAGTACCAATAGCGTCGATTTTGCTGGCCATATTGGTGGGCTGGGTATTCCTGGTCCTTTCGGGTTATGATGCGGCAGAGACTTATCGACGCATGTTTTTCGGAGCCTTTGGCAGTGCTTATAATATCTCGGAGACGATCGTAAAAGCAATACCCCTGGCTCTGGCAGGGCTGGCGGTATCGGTTGCCTTTCGCATGAAGCTGTGGAATATCGGTGCGGAGGGTCAGCTGTATATGGGTGCTTTTGCGGCTGGCGGAGTGGTTATGCTGGGGGACTGGCCTTCTATAATAATGTTGCCTTTGATGCTGGTGGCCGGTTTTGCCGCGGGGGCTTTGTGGGGATTTATACCTGGAGTTCTGCGGGCGCTATGGAATGTAAATGAGACTATCACCAGTCTACTGCTTAATTATGTAGCTATTGCCTGGGTTGGTTTTTGGGTTTTCGGGCCCTGGAAAGATCCCAATGCTATGGGTTTTCCCCTGGCCCCGCGCTTCTCTGAAGCAGCCTACCTGCCCGTTATACCCGGCAGCCGGGTTCATATAGGGATATTGGTGGCTATATTGGTAGCCATTGTATTATACATAGTTCTGAAGTATACCCGCTGGGGTTATGAAGTGCGTGTGACCGGTGAGAGCCAGGAAGCGGCTCGTTATGCCGGCATGGATGTGGCCAAGAATATTATGCTGGTCATGCTGATCAGTGGAGGAATTGCCGGCATCACGGGTATGATCGAGGTGTCCGGTATCACCCACCGGTTGCAGCAGGATATCTCTGCCGGCTATGGATATACCGGTATTATTGTGGCCTGGTTGGCCCGCTTGAATCCCTTTGCGATTTTGTTGGTGGCTTTCTTGTTTGGGGCTCTTTTGGTGGGTGGATTTGGGGTGCAGACTTACGGTATCCCCTATGCTATCGTGCTGATGCTCCAGGGAGCGGTGCTATTCTTCCTGTTGGCGGGGGAGATAATGATCAAAAATCGTGTGACTATTAGCAGGGAGGATTAACATGGATATCAATGCAATCGTCGCCCTTCTTGCAGTGGCTATAGTGGCCGGCACTCCGCTTCTTTATGCAGCTATGGGTGAAGTCATGGCGGAAAGATCGGGGATATTGAACTTGGGCGTGGAAGGAATGATGCTGGTAGGAGCAGTTTCCGGCTTTATGGTCACCATCATCACCGGTAATCATTGGATAGGTATTCTGGCTGCTGCCGGAGGGGGAGCCGCGATGGCTGCTATCCATGCTTTTATCACCATCACCTTGAAAGGCAATCAGGTAGTGAGCGGTCTAGCTTTGACCATATTCGGAACAGGAACCAGCGGGTTTTTGGGTAAAAACTATGTAGGCATGCCGGCCGTGGACCGTTTTACTCCTATTGACATACCATATTTGTGTGACATCCCGGTAGTGGGGCCTATATTATTTCAGCATGATGCTATGGTTTACCTGAGCATGATCACAGCTATCGTCTTGTGGTATATTCTGTATCGTACCAGCTGGGGATTGAGCATCCGCGCCGTGGGAGAAAACCCGGCGGCGGCTGATGCCGTGGGCATAAGTGTTTCCCGGGTGCGTTATCTGGCTACCATTGTCGGCGGGATTATGGCTGGGCTGGGTGGAGCTTACCTGTCTTTGGCCTATGCTCCTACCTGGCAAGAGAGTATAACCGCCGGACGAGGCTGGATCGCGGTTGCTCTGGTGATCTTTGCTTTATGGAACCCATTGCTGGCCGTGGCGGGATCCTATCTATTCGGAGGCGTGGAAGCTTTGACTTTCCGCATTCAGACAGCCGGAATTCATATTTCACCATTTTTCCTGTCTATGCTGCCTTATTTGTTTACTATTCTGGTTCTGGTGCTAGTAACCATTCGCAGGCGTCAGGAGGCCGGCGTACCAGC
>CAZTZX010000026.1:6089-23767 GCA_964618175.1 uncultured Syntrophomonas sp.
AGCAAATGCCAATTTACCTGCAGGAGGAAGATATGATAGATCGCATCCTATTGGCGGACGTTCTGGATGAGGCCTTGAAAAAGGGCGGTGACTTTGCCGAAATATATATAGAGGAGAAAGTCAGCACCAGTGTTTATTGTGAAGAGGACCGCATTGAAAAAATAAACAGCGGCCGGGAGAAGGGTGCCGGCATTCGCATCCTGGCAGGAGGGCGCACTTCCTATGTTTATACCAACGATTTGAGCCGGGAGGGCCTTTCGAAAGCGGCCCAGGTGGCCGGGCATGCGGCCCGATCGGATCAAGCAGAGGCTCGAGCCCCAATTGAATTGCACTTAAAACCAGGTCCGGATCCGATCCAGTGGCGCCGACTTCCCGAAGATGTGCTCTTTGATGAAAAAATTGAGCATGTCCTGGCAGCCAATCGCGCCGCCCGAGAGCTGGGAGAAGATATTAAACAAGTGACGGTGGGCGTGGGGGATAATCACAAATCAGTGCAGATCGCTAACAGTGATGGCGATATTATAGAAGATGACCGGGTGCGGATGCGTTTCATGGTGAGCACGGTGGCAGAGCGCGACGGGGTCATACAGACTGGTTATGAATCGGCCGCTGGTGTGGCCGGTTGGGAACTACTGGACGAAATCTCTCCGGTAGATCTGGCTCAAAAAGCCGGTAAACTGGCTATCAAAATGCTGGATGCCCGACCTGCACCGCTGGGCAGAATGCCGGTGGTCATGTCTGCGGAGGCGGGTGGAACCATGGTACATGAAGCCTGTGGACATGGACTGGAAGCGGATCTGGTGCAGAAGGGCTTATCGGTTTATCGTAACAAAATGGGGTCTCAGGTGGCCTCTCCCCTGGTTAGTGTTATCGACGATGCTACTCTGCCGGGTAAATATGGCTCGATGCGCTTTGATGATGAAGGAACACCCGGACAGCACTCGGTTCTGATAGATAAAGGTCGGCTGGTAGGTTATATGTATGATCGTCTCACCGCCAGCAAAGACCAGGTCAAATCTACTGGGAACGGACGCCGGGAATCATATCAGCATAAACCAATTCCCCGCATGACCAATACAATGATAGCTGCCGGGGAAGACGATCCGGAGGAAATCATAAGCTCTACGCCGCAGGGGCTTTTGGTAAAGAAGATGGGCGGCGGGCAAGTCAACACCACCAATGGTGATTTCGTTTTCGAAGTACAGGAAGGTTACTTGATTGAAAATGGTGAGATCGGCACCCCGGTGCGGGGAGCGACTCTGACCGGCAATGGCCCGCAGGTTTTGGCCAGCATTGACCGAGTAGGCTGTGATATAGGTTATGCTATTGGCACCTGCGGCAAAGATGGGCAGGGTGTGCCGGTAGCTGATGCCCAACCCACCATTCGCATAAAGGAATTGACCGTGGGTGGAACTGCTCACGATGAGGATAAGCCAGCGGTATACCAGATAAGAAGGAAGTAGGTGAAGGGTTCGTTGCAGGAACGATTGAGCCGCCTCGGACAGGAGGTACTTGACCAGACAAGCCGTCTGGGAGTCGATGCCGAGGTTTTTTTACTGCATAATCGAGAGTTAAGTATAGAGGTCATAGAAGGGCAGGTCGACACCCTCAAGGAAGCAGAGGAGATGGGACTGGGTCTACGCGTGATCAAGGATAGCCGATTGGGATTTGCTTTTACCAGTGATTTGTCTCCCCAGGCTCTACAGGATGTAGTGCGAGATGCGGTGAGCATCTGCAGTTTTACTTCTCCTGACCAATTTCAGGTTTTGCCCAGCGGGCCGGTCACCTATCCATCTCTACACGTATTTGACCCAACCATTCCCCAAACCACTATGGAAGAAAAAATCGAACTGGCCCGTCAAGCAGAAAGAGCTACCCGGCAGTATGACCGGCGCATCAGTGTTATAGAACGGGCTGGTTATGAAGATAGTGAATTTCATTCTCTCATTCTCAATAGCCGAGGAATAAAGGCCTATGCCCAGGGCAATTTCTGTGGAACCTATGTATTTGCGGTGGCGGAGGAAGAGGGCGATGCCCAAACTGGATTTTCTGTGAGCATCAAACAGAGTTTGGGAGACCTGGAACCTCTGGCAGTTGGACAGGAAGCGGCTCATAATGCGGTGCGCAGTCTGCATGCGCGCAGTGCTCCTTCCGGCAGAGTCCCCTGTATTATGGAACCTTATGTGACTACGCGCTTTTTAGGAATGATAGCGCAAATGGTGGATGCCGAAGCGGTACAAAGAAACAAGTCCTTATTTAGAGGGCGCCTGGGCCAGAAGGTAGGATCACCGGTATTGTCACTGGTCGATGATGGCACTTATCCTGGTGGGATTGGCAGTTTCCCTTTTGACAGTGAAGGAGTGCCTTCCCAGCGTACCGAATTAATTCGAGAAGGTCAATTAGTCGGCTATCTTTATGATACTTACACTGCTAATCGGGATAATACCACCTCTACTGGTAACGGTCAGCGCGGTTCTTTTCGAGGGTTACCCTCAGTGGGCAGCAGCAATTTTATGTTAGAACCGGGCAGCATGTCTTTGGATGAACTAATGAGCGATATTCCTTACGGTTTTTATATTACTGAAGTTATGGGGATGCACACTGCTAATCCCATTTCCGGTGAATTTTCTGTGGGTGCAGCCGGACTCCTGATCGAGAAGGGTCGTTTATCAACACCGGTGCGTGGTGTTACCATTGCCGGCAATATAATACAATTGTTGGAGCAGGTGGAAGCGGTGGGCAGTGACCTACGTTTCTTCGGGGGGCGAGGAGCGCCATCCTTACGTATCAAATCGCTGAGTCTGGGTGGAGATTAGGAAGAAAGAGGGGAGTGGAAGCATATGGCCAATATTCTGGTGATTCATGGGCCCAACCTCAACCTTTTGGGGGAAAGGGAGCCATCCATTTATGGAGAGCAGCGCCTGGAAGATATCAATAAAGGTCTGGTGGATAGTGCAGCAGAGCACCAGGCGACAGTGGAGTGCTTCCAATCCAATCATGAAGGAGATATTATTGACCGTATACAGGGGGCGCGGGACATATTCGATGCCATAATCATCAATGCAGCCGCCTTTACTCATTACAGTATTGCCATTGCTGATGCCTTGCGCTCTTTTGGTGGCCCTATTGTGGAAGTACATATATCTAATATTTATCAGCGCGAAAAATATCGCCATAAGTCCGTCATATCAGCAGTGGCCACCGGCGGAATTTTCGGCCTGGGACCCCAGGGCTACCAACTGGCCCTGCAAGCGGTGGTTGAGATGCTAGGCACGAGTTAGAGCGCAAGTTCGGGGACGGTCCTTCCACTTGCGTTTTGCGAAATTCGTATTTCAGTTAGTTTCAGTATTAAAAAACGCAAGTGGAAGGACCGTCCCCGAACTTGCGTGATTGAATAGATCCCAGGAGAACGGGACGATGTGGGCATCGTCCCCTACGGTACCTCGAGACGGTACCATAATGAGGTGAGCGATTGGATCAGCGACTGGCACGTTTACGACAGAGCTTAGAAGAATTAAAATTGGATGGAATTATAATAGACCGCCGGGAGAACATCTATTATCTGTCGGGCTTTACCGGTGGGGCGGATGGGCATCTCCTGATAACGGCTAAGGAAGCTCTGCTTTTTACCGATTCCCGCTACACAGAACAAGCTGCCTGGGAATCGCCGGATTGGGTATTGATAGAAGAAAAACCACCTCTGGGTAAGGCTCTGCAGGAAAAAGCCGGGCGCTGCAGAAAAATAGGTTTGGAAGACACGGTTTCCTATCGTTTTTTCCAGGAAATGCGCGCCAAGCTGGGTAAACGACTGATCCCGACAAGGGGCGTAGTTGAGGAACTGCGGGTCATCAAAGAACCTCAGGAACTAGATCATCTTCGGCAGGCCGCTGCCATAGGCAGTGAAGTTTTTGCCGATCTGCTCGCTACTATGCAAGCGGGTATGACGGAAAAAGCGGTAGCTGACCTTATCATCTCTGGACTGCGGCAAAAGGGGGCCGAGAAAGAATCTTTTGACCCTATTGCCGTTAGCGGCCCGAATGCGGCACTGCCTCACGGCATGCCGGGAGAGCGGATCCTGCAAAAAGGGGATATGTTGACCCTGGACTACGGCGGATTTTATCGGGGTTATGCGGGCGATATGACCCGCACAGTGGCCGTCGGTCAGGCTGACGAAGTCTTGCGGGATCGCTTCAATAAACTGCTGGATGCTCAGCAGTATGGTGTGGAAATGGTCAGAGCCGGGGTCAGCTGTGCCGACTTGGATCGACAGGTGCGAGAACGATTGGCACAGTATGGCTTGGATCATTATTTTGGCCATGGAACCGGGCATGGAATTGGTCTGGAAATACACGAAATGCCCAATGTTTCTTCGCGCAGCCAAACGGTGTTGCAGCCGGGTATGGTCATCACCATCGAGCCGGGCATATATATACCGGGCTGGGGAGGAATTCGCATCGAGGATAGCGTAATAGTTAAAAATCATGGCTGTGAAATAATAACTAACTCACCCAAACAATTAATCGTTATTTAATGGAGGGATTGGTTTAGATGATATCGGTAAATGATTTCAAGACCGGAGTCACCATCGACCTGGAGGGACAGCCCTATCAAGTGATGGAGTTTCAACATGTTAAGCCCGGTAAAGGTGCTGCTTTTGTGCGGGCCAAGCTGAGAAACCTGCAGACCGGTGGATCGGTAGAGAAAACCTTCCGCGGTGGAGAAAAGGTTCCCAAAGCTCATCTGGATCGCCGCACCATGCAATATCTTTATAATGATGGCGAAGACTATATTTTTATGGATAATGAAAACTATGAACAGACCAGCATCACCAAAGCACAGATCGGCGATGGCATCAAATGGTTGCTGGAAAACATGGAGATCCAGGTGCTGCTCTTCCAAAATAGGATCATCGGTCTGGAACTTCCCAACTTTGTGGAATTGGAAGTAACCGAAACTGAGCCGGGTATAAAAGGCGATACGGCCACTGGTGCCACCAAAAATGCTACTGTGGAAACCGGTGCAGTAATTCAGGTGCCTCTGTTTGTTGACAGCGGAGATCGCGTCCGGATCGACACCCGCACTTCCCAATACATGGAGCGAGCGTAACGAGAAGAGCGCAAGTTAGGGGACGGTCCTTCGACTTGCGCCTTTCCGCTAATTCTCTTACCCGTGAAGGATTTTATTCAAAGCGCAAGTCGAAGGACCGTCCCCTAACTTGCGCGGATCCTACCACTTCGCCCAGTAATACCTGCCTAACAATGTCTCTTCTTGCATAGAAGTAAAATTTAATCTTTCTGTGTATTTCCCTATTTTTGTGTCAATACTATGACTAATTTAATTCCTTACAAAAAGGAGGATTTTGTTGTGCGCGACATCAGTGAAAAAGTTAGCTATCTGCAGGGACTGAGTGAAGGACTGAATATCAGTGAAGGAAGTCCTCAGGGGAAAATCATTACCGGCATCCTGAGCGTATTGGAAGAATTGTCTTTTACAGTCACCCATTTGCAGTGTGAGATGGAGGATTTTCGCGAGTATGTAGAAAGCATTGATGATGACTTGTTCGATTTGGAAGAGAGTCTATGTGAAGATGAATTGATTGAACTGTCATGCCAGCATTGCGGTGAAGAATTGTTCTTTGAGTCCGATATCCTGGACGATGAGGATACTATTGAAATCATTTGTCCCAGCTGCAATGAGGTGGTTTTCATCAATGATGGCTCCTTCGACTACGATCCCGCCTATATTGATAATGAATTTGATAATGAGGTATCTAATCCCTCTCCTTCCTGATCAAACGCTGCCATGCAAGACATATTGTCTCCGTGGTCTGAACTGGTAGGGGTCGGTCTCCGTGCCGACCCGGGGCAGGCCACCTCTCCCCCCTCCAGCGAAGACTTAAGCCACATTACCAATAAAGTATTCTAGCGCAAGTTCGGGGACGGTCCTTCGAATTGCGCTTTTGCGCTGTGTTTTTACCTTCAGAGATTTAATCAAAGCGCAAGTCGAAGGACCGTCCCCGAACTTGCGTAACAGACAAAACCGCCCCTTTTTGCATTGGGCCTACCACCCTTGCGCTGATCGCACCATTCTTGTCCTGGCAATTATGGAATAAATTACTGGGTATGTCCATATTTATATACAACAAGGTGGTGGTATATAAATGGTCGTGCCCCAAACGGCTCTCCTGACCAATGAAATAGCGGCTTACCTGGCGCCCAATATCCGCAAATTGCTGCTGGGGGTCGATGCTCGCTTGCTGGGTAATCTGGAAGAAATAAGACTGCGTTGCCATCGGCCTTTGGTATTGAGAGTTGGCGATAAGGATTACAGCGTGGATCAGTATGGCCGGGTGCTTACCGATCTTAGACAGGGTTATGTGGTATCGAGGGAGGATCTCTACCGCAGTATTGCTTCCATCAGTGACAATTCACTCTATGCTTTTGAAGAAGAGATACGACGGGGATTTATAACTATACCCGGGGGCCATCGAGTGGGACTAGCCGGTCAGGTAGTAGTTGCCGGCCAGGAAGTCAGAACTATGAAGAATTTCTCGGGATTATGTTTTCGGGTAGCCCGGGAGGTACCTGATTGTGCGTTGGGACTCTTAAATCAGGTGGCGCCCCGGGGCATTCCGGTCAATACCTTGATCGTTTCTCCGCCGCGCTGTGGGAAGACTACCATGCTGCGCGATCTGGCCCGTCTGCTGTCGGATGGAACCAGGTCAGTACCGGCGCATAATGTAGTGGTGGTGGATGAGCGCTCGGAAATTGCCGGCTGTTTCCAAGGCATTCCTCAGCTAAATGTAGGGGTAAGGACTGATGTTCTGGACGCATGTCCCAAGGCTGTAGGGATGATGATGGCTATACGCAGTTTGTCCCCGCAGATAATAATAACCGATGAAGTGGGCCGGAGTGAGGATATAGAGGCCATCAATGAGTGTCTGCATGCCGGTATCGCGATCATGACCAGCATACATGCCCGCAATATAGAAGAATTACGGGCACGCCCCTTGATAAGGAACCTGCTGGATCAGGGTGCTTTTCGGCGGGGGATCATACTCTCCCGTCAACCCCGTCCGGGTCGAATAGAAGAAGTCATCAGGTGGGATGAGTAATGTTATGGATAAAAACTATGGGCATCTGTCTGACAATCGCGGGATTTGGAGTATGGGGCCTTAATGGGGCTCGGCATTATAGCCGCCGGCTGGCACAGCTTAAAGACCTGCGCCTAGCTTTGGGTTTTTTAGAAAAGGAAATCATCTATATGCACACTCCCTTGACTAGGGCTATGGAACGTACCGCCCGTTTCGCCCAACCGCCGGTAGAACATCTTTTTGGGGTAGCCGCCCTGCACTTACAAAACAGGGAGGGGGCCACCGCCCGTGAAGCCTGGTTGACCGGTCTGCAAAGTCTAGCAAAGTCCGGCGATCTGAATAAAAACGATCTTGCCATGCTGGAAACAGTAGCATCTCAGCTGGGGGTGTCCGATGCGGCCGAGCAGGGCAAATTTGTCCGGCTTATTCAAGAAGAATTAAAACTGCTGGAAGAGCAGGCGGCCCAGGAGATGGATGCTGGTTCAAAGATTTGGAGCTACGGGGGATTTATTCTGGGTGCCGTAGTAGTTCTGCTGCTTTTATAAAAATCACCGATCATGGAGGGCGGACATGGATATAGATATTATTTTTCGCATTGCGGGCATTGGTATTCTGATTTCGATTTTATCGATCGTCTTGAAACAGGCCAAAAAGGAAGAGCAGGCGGAAATGCTCACCCTGGCAGGGGTGGTAGTAGTGCTAATAATTGTGGTGCAGCTTATGAACGAGCTGTTTATTGTGGTTCGTTCAGTTTTTAATCTGTAGCATCGCACCGGTTTGACCAAAAATCCTGCAGGGGGAGATGTAAGGTGGAGATTGCCCAAATCGTCGGAATAGCCCTGGTAACCACTATGTTACTGTTGATCCTGCGGCAGGAAAAGCCGGTCATGGCTCTGGTGTTAAGCATAGTTTTCAGTGTGGTAATCTTTACATTTCTAATGGGGAAAATAGCCTCCATTATAAGTGTTCTGGAGGAATTGACCCAGCGGGCCCAAATCAACTATTTCTTTTTTGGAACGCTTCTTAAGATACTGGGGGTTGCCTATTTGGGAGAGTTTGCCGCTTCAATCTGTCAGGATGCCGGGGAGCAGGCGGTGGCCAAAAAAGTTGAGTTTGCCTCTAAAGTTATTATTGCCGTGCTGGCTTTGCCGATATTGGTGGCTATTCTGGAGTCACTGATGGAATTGCTGCCTGGTTAAAGGGCGAGGAGGTTGACCGGTATGAAACGACTGGTGATGGGACTTGCCCTGGGGGTATTGCTGCTGTTGCCCTTGCCGCTACAGGCAGCTGAAGAACCGACCTTCTCCTGGCAGGATGCTGCCGAAAACATTGATCTGGAAGTGATGGAGGAATACAAAAACCACATCGATGGTGAGATAAGCTCTTACATGGAAACGAAGCCGGTCAAAGAATGGTTACAGGATTTTATTAAGGGTGATTGGGAGTTTAGCTTCGAAGAACTGACCCAAAATGTGGTGAAGTTTTTCTTTAAGGAGATCGTGGTCAATTCCAATCTGCTGGGCAGGCTCTTGATCCTGTCAGTCCTGTCGGCCCTGCTGGTAAATCTACAGAGCGCCTTTTCCTCGGGGGTAGCTCGAGTCTCTCAGTTAGCCTGCTTCATGGCTCTGGCGGCCATAGCTCTGGGGTCTTTTCGTTTGGTGCTGGAAATAGCACAGAATACCATAGATCAAATGGTCAGTTTTATGATGGGTATGCTGCCCCAGATGCTGATTTTGGTAGCTGGCCTGGGTAATGTTCATGCTGCCGCCACTCTATTTCCGGTTCTGATGACTACTTGCACGGCATTTGCCAATGCCATGCAAAACATAGTGTTTCCCTTGATCATACTGTCGGCCATTTTGAGCCTGGTCAATCATCTTTCCGAAGGATTGAAAGTTGAAAAAATGGCTAAGTTTTTCGGACAAATGGCTCAGTTATCCCTGGCATTCTTCCTGACCCTTTTCGTGGGGATATTGACACTAAGAGCGGTGTATTCATCGGTAATGGATAGATTGGCTCTGCGTACTACCAAATTTGTCACTGACAATGCCATTCCGGTAGTGGGAAAAATGTTTTCCGACACTATTGAAGTGGCGGCCGGTTATGTGGTGATGATCAAGCAGGCTATCGGCATTTTTGGCGTCATTATAATACTGGGAATAGTATTGTTTCCTCTCATCAAAGTTGGCACTATCGCCTTGATCTATAAGATCGCAGCTGCCATAGCAGAACCCCTGGGAGATTCCCGCACCGCCGCCATATTGGATACGATGAGCGCCCATCTGTTTTTAATGCTGGCAGCAGTAGCGGCCGTGGCGTTGATGTTCTTTATAATGATCGCCATAGTGGTGGGCATGTCTAATCATCTGGCAGCATTGCCGTAAGTGAGGAGCATCATATGGCAGTCTTAAGTGAAATTGTAAAAAATGTTCTGGTGATCGTCTTGATTGCCAGCTTCCTGGAATTGATGCTTCCGGAAGGGACCCTGCGGCCCTTGGTTCGTTTTGCTATAGGTTTGTTTGTCCTTATTGCGATACTGAGTCCGCTGGCCGGGGTCTTATTCTCCGACCGCAATATAGATATCGAGTGGTGGGATCTGCAAATAGACGCGGGTCAGGAGGCTCAAATTATGGAGCAGGGGGAGAAGATCAACCAGCAAATCTGGCAATCCCAGCAGGATTTAGTGTCTGACCAGGTGGCTGGGCAAATTGGTGCGGTAGCCTTGCTGGTACCCGGTGTAGAGGATGTAGAGGCCCAGGTCGTTTTGAATGAAGCGGGCGCGGTGGAATCCCTGCAGCTAGTGGTCAGGCCGCAGGTAACCTCAAGCGATGAGGAAGTAAGCCAGGTGGGACTATTTGGAGAGAGCGAATCATCCATTTCTTCGGAAGAGCAGGAGGTCATACGCAATAAATTAAGCACCATTATGGAAAACCTGTACGGTTTTGATAATACCCTCATTCAAATTGATTTTCAAGGAGGTTGATGGAGTGCTGGACGAATGGATCCGCGGAGAAAGAAGTGATGAAAACGGCAAACATACCTGGCTGAACAGCCGAAAGGGACGGTTATTAATATTGATCGTGATCTGTATTGGACTGTTAGCCTTGCTGTGGCCCCCCATAGGCTCAACTGACTCATCCTCGACCCAGGATGCCCCGTTGCTTATCGAGCGGTCAGAGGGCAGCAGCATCAAACAGAGTATGCAGACGGAACTGGCTATAATCCTGGCTCAGATAGAGGGCGCGGGTTCAGTGGAAGTCAGTGTTAGCTTGTCTTCGGAAGGGGTAAAAGCCTATGCTACCAATGACCGTGATGAACGGCGCCAGACAGAGGAAAGCGGGCGGAGCAGCACCGTTGAGGAAAGTAGTACCCGTGATGTAGCTGTTTCATCGGGAACCCCCCTCCTATTGGAGGAAAAGATGCCGGAAATCCTGGGAGTTCTAGTGGTAGCCGATGGCGCGCAAGATCCTCAAGTTAAAGAAAATCTCGCCAATGCTACCGCAACATTGCTCAATATTTCTCCGCATCGAGTCAGAGTAATGCCACGGGAAGGAGGAAGCTGATGGTCATTGAGCTAAGAAGAGTTGGATGGGTAGTATTAATGGTTGCCATTTTAGCGGTGTTGGGCAGCATAGGCATAAAACTTGTAGGAATGCAGTCGTCTCTTGATGACGATGAGCAGATGGTAGTCCAAGTTAGTCAGCCGGTGGTCAACAGCCAGGCCACCCCCAACAGTACTGGCACGGAAGATAGCTATTTTGCGGAATACCGCATGGAGAGGGAGCGTATGCGTGGTAAACAGGTGGAAATGCTGCGGGAGATCCTCAACCAAAGCAGCAGTGACAAGGAGGCTCGTCAGGCGGCTTCCCTGCGGTTGGTGGAAATCTCAGCCGACATGGAACGGGAAATGAAAGCTGAGAATTTGATAAAGGCCCAGGGGTATGAGGATTGCGTGATCATTATTCAGCCGGAAAGTACCACGGTGGTGGTAGCCGTGGAACACCTGCAACTGGATAAGGAGCAAGAGCTCACTTCTCTGGTGAGTAAAGTGACCAAATCCCGAGAGGATCAGATAGTAATTATTGCTCGTGATGCTTAAAGAGGCGAATACACTGTATACATAACTGAAAGAGATTGAAATACACCCAACTAATTTCTATAATAGAATCAGTCGGAGTTGAAGAACACTTGTACTCAGGCCATAGGCCTGAGTATCTTTGTATATAGGGATACTACCTGGTTTGTTTTAGCTCCATATACAGTTATCAGGAGGTTGCTAATGAATAATATCAAAATTACTGATACCAGCTTGCGTGATGGCCACCAAAGCCTGTGGGCCACCCGCATGACTACCAGTGATATGTTGCCTATCCTGGGCAAGCTTGATGAAGTGGGCTATCATTCCCTGGAGGTTTGGGGAGGAGCTACCTTTGATGTATGTATACGCTACCTGAATGAAGACCCCTGGGAGCGTCTGCGTGCTATTCGTGCTGCTGTAAAAAAGACGCCTCTGCAAATGCTTTTGCGGGGGCAGTCGCTGGTAGGATACACTCATTATCCGGATGATATTGTAGAAAAGTTTGTGGAAAGGTCAGCCTTTAACGGTATTGATATTTTCCGCGTATTTGATGCGCTTAACGATGTTCGCAATTTGGAGGCGTCCTTAAGAGCCATCAAGGCCACCGGAAAACATGCTCAGGCCAGTGTGGTTTATACCGTCAGCCCGGTGCATACCATGCAGCATTTTGTGGATACGGCCCTGCGGCTGAGAGAAATGGGAGCCGACTCTATTTGCATCAAGGATATGGCCGGACTTTTGTCACCTTATGCCTCCTATGAACTGGTTAGAGAGCTGAAAGAAAACCTGGACATTCCTATTCAGCTGCATACCCATTATATAGGTGGTTTAGCCATAGCTACACTGCTGAAAGCTGCTGAGGCGGGGGTGGATATTATTGATACAGCCAGTGTACCCATGGCCTTTGGCTCCTCTCAGCCGCCGGTTGAGACCATTGTCAGAGCCTTGCAGGACTCGGAGCGGGATACCGGCTTGGAGTTGCGGCAATTATTTGAAATAGCTAACCATTTTGAACAGCTGCGCAAACACAAGGGCTTTGAGCGCGGAGTCACACGTATCTCAGATATGAGGGTGTTTGAACATCAAGTACCAGGTGGGATGATATCCAACTTAATGTCCCAGATGGAAGAACAAAAGGCCTCCGATCGAATTGATGAAGTTCTGGCTGAGATACCCCATGTGCGTGAAGAGATGGGCTATCCTCCCCTGGTGACACCCACCAGCCAGATAATTAGTATTCAGGCGGTGTTGAATGTCCTGATGGGGGAACGCTATAAACTATGTCCCGGGGAAGTTAAGGACTATGTACGCGGATTGTATGGGAAACCTCCCGTGCCCATCACGGATGAGATCCGTAAGAAAATAATTGGTGACGAGCCGGTGGTATCGGTGCGTCCTGCTGACTTGATCGATCCAATGTGGGAAAAGGCCCGCCAGGAATCAGTGCAATATGCGCAGAGTGATGAAGATGTTCTTACTTATGCTTTGTTTCCTCAGGTAGCCTTAAAATTTTTCGCGTGGCGGGAATCCCGGGGTAGTGAAGATATACCGCAGATCGAAACTCATGATGAAGTTAGCGAAGAACTGGAAATAACTCAGCCAGATACCCGGGCAACCAGAAGACCGGTAAACCGGCTCAGACCAACAGAAAGCTTCAGGGGAGATGAAGAAATGAACTTGGACGAAATTAGAGAACTTATTCTGCTCCTGGATCAAACCAGTGTTAGTGAACTGGAAGTCCAAAAGAACGATTATCGTTTAGCTTTACGCAAAAACCGGAGCGCTGGAGATAGTACGACGGCAGCGGTATCTGAAGCTGCACCTGATGTCAGGAAAAAGATGATACCTGATGACAATGACATGATGGAAGTGACCTCGCCTATGGTGGGGACCTATTATGCTGCTCCATCGCCGGACGCACCTCATTATGTGCAAGTTGGCGACCGGGTAGAAGCGGGACAGACCTTGTGTATTGTAGAAGCTATGAAACTGATGAATGAGATCAAAGCTGAGGCAGATGGCGTGATCGCTGATATTTTGGTCGATAATGCTCAACCAGTCGAATATGGACAGGTAATGATTCTCATTAAGAAACAATAGAGGCGGTGACTTCTTGTTTAATAAGGTTTTGATTGCTAACCGAGGGGAAATCGCGGTACGGGTCATCCGCGCCTGCCGTGAGTTAAACATCCCCACAGTAGCTGTGTATTCTACTGCAGACCGGAACAGTATGCACGTGCGGCTGGCTGATGAATCTGTCTGCATAGGTGAAGCTGCCGCTAACCAGAGCTACTTAAATCTAGCTAATATAATCAGTGCTGCCCAGAATACCGGTGCTGATGCTATACATCCCGGATATGGTTTTCTAGCTGAAAACGCCTATTTTGCAGCACTGTGCCAGACTCATGAACTAAAGTTTGTCGGGCCGACTGCTCAGGTAATTGAAATGATGGGAGACAAGGTCCAGGCCCGTGAAATGGCGCGTCAGGCTGGTGTGCCTTTGGTGCCTGGCAGTTCTGGGGCGGTCGGCAGTTTTGAAGAAGCCTGCCAAGTAGCAGATATGATCGGCTATCCGGTCATGATCAAGGCCTCTGCTGGTGGTGGGGGCAAAGGGATGCGCCTGGCCCATAATGCAGCTTCGTTAAAAGAAGCCCTGCAAACAGCTCGTCTGGAAGCCGGTGCGGCCTTTGGAAATGATGAAATATACATGGAGAAATATATTGAAGAGCCGCGCCATATCGAAATTCAGATCCTGGCTGATGAACATGGTCATGTGATCTATTTAGGAGAACGTGATTGTTCACTGCAGAGGCGTAACCAGAAACTGCTGGAGGAATCTCCCTCTACCTTGCTGGATGATGAGCTGCGCATCCGCATGGGAACAGTGGCTGTGGAACTGGCGCGTTTAGCTGGTTATACCAGTGCGGGCACGGTAGAGTTTCTGGTTGATAAAAACCGCAACTTTTACTTTATAGAAATGAACACCCGTATTCAGGTGGAGCATCCGGTGACTGAATTAGTGACCGGTATCGATATAGTCAAGGAACAGATCCGCATCGCCGCCGGCATGCCCTTGACCATACAGCAAGAGGATGTCGTTCTCCGAGGTTGGGCTATGGAGTGCCGCATCAATGCCGAAGATCCTGACTATGACTTCCGGCCTTCTCCGGGAAAGGTGGATCGGTATTATCAGCCGGGTGGCCCGGGAGTTAGAGTGGATTCCTCCATTTATACAGGTTATACTATCCCTCCCTATTATGATTCCATGGTAGCCAAACTGATCGTATGGGGCACCGATCGGGATGAAGCTATGGCCCGGATGAAACGTGCCTTGCATGAGTTTACTATTGAAGGTATCAAGACTACTATCCCATTTCATATGAAAGTTCTCAACAATGCTTTTTTTCAAAAGGGAGAAGTCTACACAAACTTCATCCAGCGACGGATGAGCGACAATAGTTAAATATAGAGAGTTTTGCATAATTAACTTTTCCTAAAGTATCATGGTATTTTATAGAATGTCATCCTGAGCGGTAGCGAAGGATCTATGGCATTTATAAGACTCTTCGCTATCGCTCAGAGTGACAATATTGAAGGATTTGTTGAATTATGCATAATCCTCAAATATAAAATAACCGGGTTCATTTGATATTGAGAAGAATACCTAGTAAAATTACCATATATCATTACTTGTAATATTGGAGGTGACTTCATGGAAGAGCAGAAAAGATCTGAATTAACTACGGAGATGGGGGCTATTCGTATAGCCGATGAGGTAGTATCAACTGTAGCTGGTCTGGCAGCTATGGACATCGAAGGCGTTGCGTCTATGAGCGGTGGTTGGGGAACCGACCTGGTAGAAAAGTTGGGGCGCAAGAACCTGGCCAAGGGTATTAAAGTTGAAGTTAACAATGATGAGACCCGTATTGATATTTACATTGTGGTACAGTTCGGCTATCCGATACCAGAAGTAGCTGAGAATGTTCAAAAAGAGGTCAAGCTAGCTGTTGAGACTATGACCGGCTTGACGGTGACCGCAGTAAATGTTCAGGTAGTGGCCGTACAAATGAAGAAACAACCGGAATCAGAAAACGAGTTGGCGGCTGACCTGGATAGTGTCGAGTAACTTTTAATACCAAGATGTAACCCCCTGATAACCCAGGGGGTTACCTGTATATCGGTAAAGTGAGGTGTTTTATGATGTCCGGACTATGGCGAGTTGTGCTTTTCTGTTACAATCTGTTGATATTGGCTATAGCAGTAGCCGCCATGTATCTGGCTGTGGGTAAAAATGACCTGATTACTGCCATCCAATCATTTTTGGCCAGTTCAACTAATCAGATCATACTGGGGGCTGGTGCCGCCGCTGTAATTGCTTTGACTATATTGGTCATGGTTTACCTCCTGAAAGGAGAGTCCAAACCCACCAATGTTGTGGTAAACAGCAGCTTAAATGGTCAGGTATCCATTACCATAGCGGCTATTAAAACTATTATTACCAAAGCGGTAAAAAAGGTCGATGGAGTAAAAGAAACTCGTTCTTCGGTATCTAATGGACCTGATGGTGTAGTAATATACTTACATATGATGATCAATCCTGAAGTAAGTGTGCCAGAGATGTCACAAAGCGTTCAAACCATAGTGAAAGAACACCTGGAAACTATCGGCGGACTGACGGTCTCCCAGGTTAGAGTATTGATAGATGATTTTGGAAATGCCAACAAACCGGCGACCGTGTAAGGAGGCATTGTTATGTGGGAAAAGTGGATCCCGTATCTGTTAGTAGAACATCGGGGCAAGACCATTGGAGTACTGTTAGGCCTCCTAGCCGCCATTTTATTTGTTACCTGGGGCTTCTGGCGTACTATTTTTATTATTATTTGTATTGGGGTAGGGTACTTTATTGGTAAACAACTCGATGAGAAGAAAAATTTGGATAGCTGGATGAAGCAGATGTTTAAGGACCGGTAGTGGTAGTAAGGGTGAAAGTTTGAGCAGAAGAAAAGCTAGAGAGTACGCATTTAAAGTTATTTTTCAAGTAGATCAGGTTCAGGCTGAACCTGGGCAGGCGCTGGAGTATTTGCTGCAAGAGCAGGCTCTTCCTGACAAAGATCGGCAGTTTGCTTGGGAATTGGTAGAAGGAACCCTACAGCACATGCCGATCATTGATGAGCGAATAGCCTGCTACTCGCGGGAATGGTCAGTGCAACGAATGTCATCAGTTGACCGCAATATTATGCGGTTAGCTGGTTATGAAATTCTATTTCGCCAGGAAGTATCACCGATTATAGCCATTGATGAGGCTATTGAATTGGCTAAGCGCTATGGGGAAGACCAGTCCAGCGGTTTTGTGAACGCCATACTGGATCGCATACAGGGAGAGAAACATGAAAGTGTTCCTGGGGATTGATACCAGTGCCTATACTACATCATTGGCAGCGGTGAATGACGACTTCCATATCCTGGCTGATGAGAGAATGCTGCTTGAGGTCGACCATGGTAAAAGGGGCTTGCGTCAATCGGAAGCCCTTTTTTTGCATATCAAAAACTTACCTGGGCTTTTGGCCCGATTGGATCCCATTTTACATAAACAGACCTGCGCCCTGGGAGTCAGTACTCGTCCTCGTAACCAGGAAGACAGTTATATGCCGGTGTTTTTAGCGGGATCATCTCTGGCTGGCTCCTTGACGGTTTTTGCTGGAGTGCCGATGTATCAGGTAAGCCATCAGGAAGGCCATATTATGGCAGGTCTGCGGGGAAGTCTGGAACTGCTTGACCGACCCAAGTTTTTGGCGGTTCATTTTTCGGGAGGAACCTCTGATATCCTATTAGTGAAAAACAGCCCGTCCGGCTCTTTCGATATACATCATCTATGCAGCAGTCAGGATATTCATGCCGGGCAGTTGGTAGATCGGATCGGAGTAGCCATGGGACTGCCTTTTCCGGCTGGGGCCGCTTTGGAACAACTGGCTGGGTCGGTGGCTGATAATAATGATGTGACTATTCCGGTGGCCATAAATGAGACCAGTTTTTCGTTTTCCGGGGCGGAAACTCGGGCACTGCAGATGCTGAAAGCAGGAACCAGTCACGAGGCAGTCAGTGCAGCTGTGCTGGGGGTAATAGCCCGGACACTGGAAAAAGTGCTGCGCAGGTATATGGAGCAATTGGAAATAAAAGATGTTCTATTGGTCGGAGGAGTAATGGCCAATGGCCTGATCGCCCAGCGTCTGCAAAAACGCTTGCAGCACCCGGCAGTAGGGGGCAGGCTTCATTTTGCCTCACCTGGTCTGAGCACGGACAATGCGGTGGGTGTAGCAATGCTGGCGGCAGTTCGGCACTACTTTCAAGACGCAGATAAACGCTGATAAGCAAGTCAGGGGACGGTTTTTCCACTTGCGCAGTGTAAATCAGAGTATAAATAGTTACAGTTTTAGGGGGTTATTATGGAGACGATCAACGGAAGGGAAATATCGGATGAGATCCGCCTGCGGGTCAAAGAACAGGTAG
>CAZTZX010000027.1:0-5134 GCA_964618175.1 uncultured Syntrophomonas sp.
GACTTAATACTTGCCATTGAACCACTGCTCAATGATTAATCAGCCCATCATACGCCTTACTGGCGGGGAGCAGCAAGCAGCTTGGTCATTTTCATTCACGCCAGGGATACTGGCAATAAGCTCCCCACCAGGCTGGCCTGTCTATTCAGAATGATGTTGTTCTTCAAAACCTGGTCACTATAACTGTTTCCCCACAGTAAACACCCTGCTTTTCGTGGTCGATATGTATATACCCATCAGCCTGGGCTAGAATGGTCATTAATCCGGATTTACCCAGCAGCGGTTGGGCTATTCGTTGGCCTTCCCTTTCTTCCAGATAAACAGCTACGTAATCATCACGTCCCGCCTGGGAAGCAATATTAGCGCCCGCTTGGGCGGTTAATTGCTGAGGTGATTTCGTAGTCAGAAATGGTTGGCAGACAAGCCCAAACATGATCAAAGCTGAAACGGGATGACCTGGCAAGCCTACCACCAGCTTAGTTCCTATCGTAACGGCCATGGTTGGTTTCCCCGGCTTGGCCGCTACTCCGTGAAATAGCAATTTAGCCTGGGGAAAGCTCATCAATACCTCCCGGGTCATATCTTTAACGCCGACCGAACTGCCGCCTGACATCAATACCCAGTCATTTTCCTCACAAGCCACTGCTACGGCTTCACCTAGCATATCTCGGTCATCTATTACGATCGGGTAGGTTTTGGCTATAGCATTTGCCGACTGGACAGCGCCTGCCAAAGAAATACTATTGACATCCCTCACTTGCGCCGGTTGAGGATCAGTTCCCAGGGCTACGATTTCGTTGCCCGTTGATATGATGCCTACCCGGTAGGAGCGTTTAACATTTACCTCTTCAATACCAGCCGATGCTAGCAGACCCAGATCCTGAGGCCGCAAGCAGTGTCCCTGGGGGAGCAGCATACTACCCTGGACTGCATCTTCACCGCTCAGCATTAGGTTATCGCCAGGCCCAATCGCTTGATAAACCAATACGGTATCATCACCCAAACGCTCCGTATATTCGATCATTACAGCTGCATCAGTGCCCGTAGGCATCATTCCTCCGGTAGGAATCGAGCAGCATTGACCCGGCTCAATAATCAAACCCGGGCTTTGTCCTATCACTATTTCCCCCTGATAACTCAGAAAGGCAGGTAGGGATTCGCTGCAACCGAAAGTATCTTCCGCCCGGACGGCATAACCATCAATGGTTGAACGGGTAAATGACGGAATAGGCTCGGGACTGTATACTGCTTGGGCCAATTCTCTTCCCAAGCCATTAGACAAAGCACGTATTTCCGTATCTCTTCCCGGTAAAGATAAAGCTATTAACCGCAAAGCCTCTTCAATGGTTACTACGTTGAAAAACTCGCTCATCCCACAGCACCTCAGTCATCGATTGCTTAATCCATTATATAATACTATATACCAGCCGCAAAAGGCCGCCTGCAGTAGCACGTCTTTTACTTATGTGCTAAATTGACTAAAAAGAGGTTATATCTCTGGGAGGAATTGAATTGCAGCGTAAGATTTACATAGAAAACATGCCTTTAGATGAAGCCCGCCAATTATGGATGAGTCATCTTGATTCCCTGGGCTTTTGCACTCCTCCGGTGGAGACTATTAAGATTGAATCCTCCTTGAACCGCGTCAGCAGCAAGGCCATCCATGCCCAGCGCTCGTCACCTCATTACCCGGCAGCAGCCATGGATGGTATTGCCGTGCGAGCTGCCGATACTTATGATGCTAGCGAGAGATCACCGGTCATCATTTCGCCAGACCGTTATGGAGAGGTGGATACGGGTGATTATGTGCCCGCTGATTACGATGCAGTGATAATGATAGAGGATGTCAATTTTGAAAATAATTATGCGACCATAATTCAACCAGCGATACCCTGGCAGCATGTACGTTCCATTGGTGAAGATATGGCTGCTGAGGACTTGATCATACCCAGCTACACCAAAATCGGTCCCTTTGAACAGGCTTGCCTGATTACCGCGGCAATTGATGAAATAGAAGTTGTCAAGCAGCCAGTAGTTGCCATAATACCCACCGGCACTGAATTAGTGAACTACGGCACTGACAGTATGGTCCCGGGAGAAATTGTAGACTCCAACAGTCACATGCTGGGAGCACTTTGCCAGCAGTGGGGAGCTATACCTCTTCGGCACCGGATCGTGGTGGACGATCATGACCAGATAAAAAGTGCCGTTTTAGAAATGATCTATCAGGCCGATATGCTTATCGTTTTATCGGGCTCGTCGGCCGGCCGAGAGGATTACACCTCAGCCATCATCGCTGAATTGGGACAGTTGTTAGTTCATGGTCTGGCTATCAGGCCTGGTAAACCGGCCATATTGGGTTCGATCCAGGGCAAACCGGTTATGGGTATTCCCGGTTATCCCATATCTGCCCAACTGGTTTTTCACCTGTTTGCCCGCCCCGCTCTATATGCTCGGCAAGGCCTCAGTGAACCGGAAGGCTCTTCTCTGGACTGTCAGGTAGCCCGTAAGCTGCCTTCCCCCATGGGAGTTGATGAGTATGTTTATGTGAACTGCGCTCAAATTACCGATCACTATTATGCTTACCCTTTGAACCGCGGGGCAGGAGTGACCACCAGTCTGGTTAAAGCGGACGGCTTCATTCGTATCCCCCGTGGCAGTGAAGGGCTAAATGCCGGTGAACATGCCCAGGTAGTCCTGCACCGCTCCCTCACACCCATAAATAATACCATGGTATGTATCGGCAGCCATGATTTGACTATGGATGTACTGGCTGATCTGCTGCAACGCCACCATGGCATACGCCTTATTTCCAGTAATGTTGGAAGTATGGGTGGGATTATGTCCCTGCGACGTCTGGAAACTCACTTGGCGGGAATACACCTGCTTGATCCCCACACCGGAGACTATAATACCAGCTACCTTAGACGCTATCTGCCCGATATAAAATGGCAACTGCTCACCCTGGTTAGACGTCGTCAGGGTCTTATGGTTAAAACCGGTAACCCCCTTCATGTTACTGATCTTAGCGACCTGACCCGCTCTGGCATTCGTTTTGTTAATCGCCAAAAGGGATCTGGAACCAGAGTGCTTTTGGATCACCTCCTGGATAAACAAGGCCTGAACAATGAAGACATTTATGGATACAACCATGAAGAATTCACCCATCTGGCGGTAGCCGCCGCTGTAAAAAATGATGCCTGTGATGTAGGTATGGGAGTCTATGCCAGTGCCAAAATTTCGGGCCTCGACTTTATCCCGATAATCGAAGAAGACTATGAATTATGCATATTGCCTGATCTAATTAAACCCGATTACTTGCAGCTTCTGATCGATGTTGTCAAGAGTAAGGAATTTGCAGCAAGAGTGACTTCTTTGGGCGGTTATAGTCTCGAGGGGAGCGGCGAATTGCGTTTGAGTTCTGTATAGTTAGTCAGACGGATGTCGATCGAAATGGTAGTCCCCTCCCTGAAGCATTAACGCCTTGCCGTTAATAATCGCATCAGAAACTTTTTGGTGAGCATCCACTAATATGCGCTGAAAGGTAGTCCGCGATATCCCCATTGATTTGGCACATTCCACCTGTTCAAGACCCAGTAGATCTTTCAGGCGCAGTGCTTCCGCTTCTTCAATCTTTAAGATGACCTCTTCTAGATCAACCGCCGGGATGCCGGCAGGCTTAAAATAATTAGCCCTTGGTATGTGGCAGACCCGACGACATTTCGGTTTTCTAGGCATTGGTAGCGCCTCCTGAATCTTTTTCAGCTGGTTTTCGCAACTGCTCCATTAGGTACTTCACCAACTCGGCTTCCTCGCCAAATCCAAACTGCAATATTCCATCATCAAACTCGCAATCAGTTACCCTGGCAATAACATTAGTCACATCTAATGGTTCAGGATCAACATCGTATCTGATTACTTCTACTTTGGGATAAGAGGATCGTTTGTATCCTTCCAGCAGCACAATATCTACCGGAGAGATAACCTCTGCAATCATTGTTTCCAGGGACTTCTCCCCTTCCCGACGATAGATCAAGATTTCATGCGGTGTACTTAAGTATACCTGTTGGGCTCCGGCCGCAAACAGCTTGCCAGAATCCGAACCATCCGGAGTAAGCATGTGATGGCTGTGCTTTATCACGGCGCTTTTTATACCCATCAGTTGTAATTTCTCGAGTACTTGGGTAAGTACAGTAGTTTTTCCCGCATTATGCCTGCCTACAAAAGAAATGATCGGTACCATACCACACCTCTTTCTTGTCATCAATTGTCACACAGAGTATAGTTAAAATAAATACGATAAGGAGACTTAGGCTATGAAAGAATACCGTACCAAAGACATTGTGGTGCACTGGCAGGCTGACCGCTGCTCGCACTCAGCCATTTGTTTAAAACAACTCCCGCAAGTTTTTGACCTGGAGCAAAGACCCTGGGTAAATGTTGAGGCGGCTAGCCCCGAAGATATTATTCGCACTATTGATGACTGTCCTTCTGGTGCCTTGAAATACTCTCTGCCGGATGGATCGGCTGTGGATCCTGATCTTGGTCACGGTCCCGGTTCCAAGGATCACCCAGAGGCAACTTCTGCATTGAAGATAAGAGTTTTGCGCAATGGTCCCTTACTTTTGGACGGTGGTTTTCAATTAACTGATACAGATGGTAGCGTTAGTCAGCAAGCAGGTAAAACCTCCCTCTGCCGCTGTGGTCTAAGTGAAAAACGCCCCTTCTGTGATGGAACCCACTACCGCCAGGGCTGGAAAGTCGATTCTTAAGCTTTATCTGACTGCACCAGCCGTTGGGCTATGTCTCTACATTGACGCAGAACTTTCTGCTCATCTATGGTCTGCAGTTGCCGATTTTCCATTATTATGCATCCGTCAATGATCACGGTGTCCACATCACTGGCCTTGCCCGCATAAACCAGATTAGCCATTAGATCATAGCGGGGGGTCATATGCGGTTGATCCAGGTTTATCAATATCATATCCGCCTTATAGCCTGGGGCCAGACAGCCGATTTCCTTTTCCAGATGCAGCACCTGGGCGCCCAGGGTTGTAGCCAAGCTCAGGGCCTGCTCAGCCGGAAGGACGGTAGGATCCATGCTGTTGACTTTATGTAAGAAGGCACAGGTGCG
>CAZTZX010000027.1:5234-22962 GCA_964618175.1 uncultured Syntrophomonas sp.
ACTTTTTCATAATCACCTGCGGGCGGTTCTCCTGCCCCTACTGCCTGGATCAGACTGCCGTTGATTACAACATATCCTTTTTCAATTATTTCCTTAGGGTTGGTCATGGGTAGTATAGTAATGTTTTTCAGTAGGATCTTCATGCGATCACACCTCCGTCAATGGTTTAATTATCTTTCTTCGGCTGCCCGTATTCCCGGAAAGCCTGGTGCAGATATTTAACATCCTCAGCTGCTAAGCTGTTAACTGTCCCCAGGGATCGTGCCATTAAACCTATCATAGCAGTTTTCTCGGCAATCACGCAGACCAGCAAAGCTTCCTCTAAATCCTGGCCCAATCCAACCAGACCGTGATTGGCCAATAAAACGGCTTTATGCTCCTTACCTAAAGCTGCACAGGCCGCTATGGCTAATTCCTCACTGCCTGCCTGAGCATACCGGGCTACGGGGACGCTATCACCTAAAACCTGGGCACTTTCCTCCAGTAACATGGGTATTGGCTGATGGGCAACGGCATAAGCGCAGGCCCAGGGACTGTGTACATGCACAATCGCCGCCACGTCAGGGCGTTTTTGATAAATCTGTACATGTAAAGGAAATTCAGAGGAAGGTTTGCGATGGCCCTGGGTAATTCTTCCCTCCCTGTCCAGCTCGACCAGATCCTGCGGCTGTAAGGACGAGTAAGGCATGCCGCTGGGGGTGATCAATATATCTTTAGTTGGATCCAATCGACAGCTGACATTTCCCCAGGTTCCAGCCACCAGTCGCTGCCGGTATATTTCCTGACCGATATGGATTATTTGCTTCCGTTCCTGCTCGCATACCATGTTCATCTTTCCTTTCCTCTACTGTCGGAGGCTGGTCTCATAAGGGGGGCACAGTACCCCCCTTTCGGTGATTATGCCGGCAATAAGATGGTGATCAGTCACATCAAATGCCGGATTAAAAACCTCTACCTCTTTGACAGTCAGGGACACCCCTCGCAGCGAACGAACTTCTTCGCCAGCACGCTCTTCAATAGGAATTTCTGTCCCGGAAGCAATGCTCAGATCTATGGTCGACTGCGGAGCGGCTACATAGAACGGAACGCCGTGGTATTGGGCCAGAACTGCCAGGGTATAAGTGCCGATTTTATTAGCAGTATCACCATTTGCCGCTATTCGGTCTGCTCCCACCACAATAGCGTCAACCTGGCCCAATTTAATAATATAGCCGGCCATGTTATCGGTGATCAATCTGACCGGGATCTTGTCCTGCATTAGTTCCCATACGGTCAGGCGGGCTCCTTGCAGCACCGGGCGAGTTTCACAGGCCCAGACTTGTTCGATTTTCTGCTGCCGATAGGCAGTACGAATAACTCCTAAGGCAGTACCATACCCACAGGTAGCCAGAGCTCCGGCGTTGCATATAGTCATGATCCGGCTCGGTTTATGGATCAGTTCCGCGCCATGCTGACCAATCAACTCATTGGTGCAGATGTCGTCTGCATACATAGCCCGGGCTTCATCTAACAGTAGATGTCCCAATTCCGCCGAGCTCATTCCGGCATTCTCCTGATAAACTTTATCCATGCGCTGCAAAGCCCAGAATAAGTTGACCGCCGTCGGTCGGGTGGCTGCCAATTCCGCCCGGATGTCTGAGTAATACTCAGAGAAATCCCCGCTGCTGCCCCTATACTGAGCGACCCCCAGAGCCAATCCGAAAGCTGCCGTTACTCCTATCAGGGGTGCTCCCCGTACCTTTAGAGTCCGGATAGCCTCGGCCACCTCTTGAACAGAACCACATGATTCATAAAGCACTTCGTCAGGAAGCCTGTTTTGATTTAGGATCACTATCCGATCTTTTTCCCAGGCAATGGTTTTAATCACTTAGGTTTAACCTCGGTTTCTTCTAAAATGCGAGCGCAGTCGCACTCGGGCGACTCAGATATATATTTTATACTGCTCATGATCAGCTCGCGCAACTGCTGAATACGGCTGGACATCATATCCACAACTTCACTGTGGGTCAGAATACTGGGCGATATACCCGCCGCAAAATTGGTCACAATAGATATATTGGCATAGCAGAGGCCCAATTCTCGGGCTAGACAGACTTCAGGAACACTGGTCATACCAATCAAATGGCCTCCCACCTGCTTAAACATAGCTATTTCAGCAGACGTTTCAAAACGTGGGCCTTCGGTGCATACATAAGTTCCCCCATTGTGGACTGTGATCTCCAGTTCGTTTCCGCTGTTCACCAGGGCCTGACGCAGGTCTGGACAGTAAGGAACTGTCATATCACAATGAACCACTCCCAGGTCGCCGCCCTCATAAAAAGTTGTTTTACGAGTGCGGGTAAAATCCAGGAACTGATCGGCCAGTACAAAGGATCCCGGTTTAAACTCAAAATTGAGCGATCCTACGGCAGCGGTAGCAATAATGTTTTTGACCCCTATCTCCTGCAGGGCCTTAATGTTAGCTCGATAGTTGACCAAATGCGGAGGCACTTTGTGATCCATGCCGTGTCGAGGTATAAAGGCCACCTGCTGACCTTGATAATAACCCATTAAAATCTTCACTGGGCCATAGGAAGTAGTTTGAATATGTTCACTGATATTATCTAAAATACCCGGATCGTATACTCCGGTTCCTCCAATAATAGCGGTTAAAGCCATGCATTATTCCTCCTATCTTTGCTCATATTATCCTTCTTCAGCTTCTGAACTCCGCTCAAACAGCGCATCGGCAAACATTTCTGCTGCAAAAGGTCTTAAGTCTTCCATCCCTTCACCAATTCCAATGAATTTAACCGGTATTCTCAATTCCCGGGCAATGGCCAGGACAATGCCCCCCTTAGCGGTACCATCCAACTTGGTCAGAATAATGCCTGACACTCCGGTCGCTTCAGCAAATATTTTGGCCTGACTGATGGCATTTTGTCCGGTAGTGGCATCTAAGACCAACAGTACTTCGTGGGGAGCCTCCGGCATTTCCCGTTCAATAATCTTACGCACCTTGCCGATTTCCTTCATGAGATTAGTTTTATTCTGCAGACGACCGGCCGTATCAATAATGAGCACATCCGCTCGCCGAGCTCGGGCAGCATTTACGGCATCATACACTACCGCTCCTGGATCGGCTCCCTCTTGATGCTTAATTATCTCAACACCTATGCGGTCGGCCCATATTTGCAGCTGATCGATGGCTGCGGCCCGAAAAGTATCACCGGCGGCTAATAGCACCCGCTTATTATCTTGCTTAAACTGATAAGCTAGTTTGGCTATGGAAGTAGTTTTACCGGCACCATTAACACCTACTACTAAAATAACCGAGGAACCGTTTTCACTAAGGCGTAAAGCGCTGCTTTCTTCAAATCTGAGCAAATTGACGACTTCCTGATGGATAACGTCCAACACCTGCCCTGGTTCCTGTAATTTCTGCTTTTTAACCTGATGCTGGACTTTCTCAACTAGTTCCAGGGAAGTGTTCACTCCCACATCAGCCTGTATGAGAATTTCCTCCATTTCGTCCCAAAAGTCATCATCAATGCGAGCAGAGTTTCTTGTCAACGACTCCAGGCGACCACTCAAGTTCTGTCTGGTTTGCTGCAGTCCCTTTTTAAAGCGATTTAACCAGCCTGACTTCTGGCGCGGTTTACTATCCTTAGCCTGACTGTCAGCGGAAGGTGTTTCTTGAGAGTCTTCTGGCTCCCCTATCTTATCCTGCGTAAGCTCGACTTCATCTTCTCTTTTTTTCCCCTTAAACCGATCAAGAATTGCCACTTATGTACACCTCTTTGCTTATCCCGCCAGGGTCTCGGCCTGGCTTAACTCCAGAGTAAATATCTTAGATATGCCTTTTTCCGGCATAGTCACTCCATATAGATGGTTGCCACATTCAATGGTAGCCTGGCGATGAGTGATCACCACAAACTGCATCCGCTCAGCCATACTCTTTATGAACTGGGTATAGCGCCCTAGATTGGTTTCATCCAGAGACGCATCAATTTCATCCAGTAAACAAAAGGGAGTAGGTTTAAGCCTTAACAAGGAAAACAAAAATGCTATGCAGGTCAAAGCTCGTTCCCCACCGGAGAGAAGATTCAGTGATTGAACCTTTTTGCCGGGGAGTTTTACAGCAAAATCGATACCGGCATCTAGTCGATCATCCTTATTTTCCAAAACCAGCGCCGCTTCCCCTCCATTAAAGATTTCCACGAAGGTCTCCTGAAAGCTTTGATTAGCTGCCGTCAGGAACTGCAGAAAGCGTTTCGTCATCAGGTTTTCTGTCTCTTTCAACAGGCTCCCCAGAGATTTTTCCGCCTCGCTTAAATCCTCCACCTGCTGGGAGAGAAATTCATGGCGCTGGGAGATCTGCTGGTATTCTTCAATAGCAGTAAGATCAACCGGCTCCAGCTGGGCCATTTCCGCTTCGATTTCACTCAAACGTTGACGCCAGCGCCGTACTCCTCCCTCTATTTCATGGTAGAGCTCATCATTGTGATCCTCTCCGGGGAATCTTTCTGTCCAACGGTTCAGCAATCCGGCTTGTTCAGTTTCCAGACGAGCCGCCAAAAGTTCATTCTGATGTATTTGTTGCTGCACCTGTGCTAGTTGCTGTTGCACTGGCTCTATAGAGCTGGCCTTGGTGTCGATGCTTTGGCGGCCTTCCTCCTCAGCCTGCTGCTCCTGCTGAAGCTGTATGAGTATCTCTTGCAGTTCACCCTGACCTTCCACTATCAGTTGTTCTAATTGGGTGATGCGCTTTTCTTCCTGGCTGATTTCCTTGGCCAGCCTTTCATAAAGACTATGGGCGTCCTGAGCTGACTGCCGGTAGGAACTATCTATCTGCTCCATCTGTTCCATGCTGCGCCTCAGGTTTTCCGACTCGCGAGCTTTAGTTTCCAGCTGTTCACGATAGGAAGCCACGCGGGCCCGATGGATTTCTATTTCCCGGCGGGAATCATCGCCACTCTGTCGGGTCTGTTCCAATTCCTGGGAGAGCTGGTTGCCGCGTTTTTCCCGCACTTCTATCTGTTGGTTAAGAGATAGTATTTCCTTTTCCAATTGCTTTATCTGTTGATAGAATTGATTTATCTCATCTTCACACACACTGCGATCATCATTTAAGCGCTCGTGTTGCTGCTCATACTCCTTAATTTGCTGCTGCAACATCTGGATATGAATTCGATCTTCAGTAAGACTGGCCTGCAACTGCTCAGTGGTTTTCTGCAGCTCCATTATCTTCTGGTTGATGGTATCGATTTCCGCCTGGCAAGATTGGAGATCAAGCTCAACTTTTTGAAGAGATTGCTCTAAAGAGCGTTCTGTCTGACGCCTTTGCAACAACCCTTCAGAACGCTTGCCCCTAAACCCTCCGGTTACAGCTCCCCCGGCTGCGAAACTTTCGCCTTCCAAAGTCACCATACGTAGGGGGAAATGATATTTCTTTAATAAGCCGATGCCACTGTCCATATCTTCCACTACTAGCACCCGGCCTAATAAATAGTCCACTGCAGGTTGATATTCGCTCGGACAACTCACTAGACGGGCAGCTAATCCAAGCACACCAGGATGGGCTTGCAGGGTTTTGATCATCTTTTCTTCCATAGGAGCAGCCTTGAGCACATCCAATGGCAGGAAGGTAACTCGGCCCGCCTGTTTCTTTTTCAGGTAGTCAATCGCCCAGCGAGCTTCACTTACCTCTTTTACTACTATGTTTTCCAGACCCCTGCCGGCGGCAGTCTCAATGGCTACTTCCAATCCAGCCGGGACCTCGATCATCTCTCCCACTACTCCGATTATCCCTGGGAACAAAGCCTGATGATCATCCCGCATCAGTAGTTTTACCCCGTTGGCATAACCTTCTCTTGCCTTTTGCCGCTCCCGCACGGCTAATAGCTCGTTTTCTATTCTTATTCTCTGCCGCTGGTAATCTACCAGCTGCGCCTCGATTGTTTTCCGTTGAGCCTCCCAGCCTGACTTTTTCTCTGCCCAGTTGGTCATCTCCAGGTTAGTCTGGGCAACTCGAGACTCTATCTCCTTGAGTTGGTGATGGCTGCGCTCCAGTTCTTCTCCCAAACGCTGCCTTTGCAGACTCAATTCTTCTTTTTGTATCTCTCGGCGCTGGCATTTCTCCTTAAACCGGGTTAGCTTCTCTTCTCCGTCTTTGATCTGATTGCGAGTAATACTTTCTTCATTACGAGCCTGGAATAATTCGGTTTTAAGGCGCTCCAGGCTAGCTTCGTATTGGGTTATTTCGTCAACTAGCTGTCCCTCTTTAACATTGAGCTCTTGGAATGCCTTTAGCTGCAGCTCATGCTTTTCCGATGCTTGCTGGAATTCTTCCCGCACCCGGGCCAGATCCAGACTAATTCCTTCGCCCATCTGCTGATATTTCAGTTGGTCGTCAACGGCAACCTGAATCCTTTCCCGAGCATTCTTGAGGCGTTCCTCACTCAGCTGCAATTGGCTGTGCATGGCTTGAATATTAGTTTCCTGCCCATAACGCTGCTCTCTTAGCTGCTCTGCTAAAGTACGTTTGGCTTGGGTGGATACAGCCATCCTCTCCAGCTCGCTTTTCGCCTCATCCACTTGTTTCTGTAGAAGAAGCTGTTGGTCATTCAATTGTTTGTTTTCATCAAGACGCTGTTTTAGGGTGGCTTCCATGCGCTGCAGTTCGTACTGCAGCAGAGTTCTTTCCATAATGTCCTGTTCCTGCGATAGTTTTTTATAAGCCTCTGCCTTTTGAGCCTTGGCATAGACCTGTTCTTTACGGCTGACTAGTTCACTCAGGATATCCTGAACCCGTGTCATATCCGCCTTGGTGTTGGCGATTCTGCGTAAAACTTCTTCCCGTTGCTGACGATGCTTAGTAAGCCCGGCGGCCTCTTCCAGATATAAACGGCGATCCAAAGGATGCCCGTTTAATACCTGTTCCAGTTCTCCCTGTCCTACTATGGAATACCCCCGTTTGCCTACCCCAGTTCCTCTAAACAATGCCTGGATGTCTTTCATGCGTACCCGGGTGCGGTTTAAGTAATATTCACTTTCGCCAGATCGGAACAGTTTGCGGGCTAAAGAAATTTCAGTCGCATCAAGATCTAATAGTTGATCGCTGTTATCCAATGTGATCTCTACACTAGCCATACCCAAAGCCCTATTCTGGTCAGTGCCGCTGAATATGATATCCTCATTGCGCTGCCCTCTAATAGTATGAACATTGGCTTCTCCCATGACCCAGCGGATGGCATCTACCACATTGCTCTTGCCGCAGCCATTAGGCCCCACAATAATATTAATGCCGGGCTGCAAAAGGATCTCGGTATGATCAGCGAAAGACTTAAATCCTTTCAATTCCATGCGCTTTAGGTACATTATTGTTCCCCCTGAAAATCTACCAATTGAACGTCCCCGGTGCTGATGGGTAAAAGCTTTCCATCCACTTCTATCAGCAGGTTGCCATTACCATCAATATCTTTATTGATCCCCTTGATCTGGCCCTTCCCCGTATTGACAGAAATCGGCTGCCGCAAGTGGATACAGTGTTGCTTATAAGCCTCTAAAAAGGGCGGGAATCCCTCTTGCAGGAAAAAATCATAATCCTGCTGCAGGTCATTAAGTAAATGAGCTGCCAACAGATTAATATCGTAGTTTTGTCCGGTTACTGCAGTCAGTGAGGTAGCCAGACTACGCACCTCTACCGGTAAGTCTGGCGGTGTTAGATTGACATTGATCCCCACACCGGCTACTACATATGCAAGACTATCCATTTCGCCGCTGGCTTCTAACAAAATACCGCCTGTTTTCAGCCCATTGATCATTACATCATTGGGCCACTTGATTCCGCAGGGATAGTTGATAAACTTCTGTAGTGACCTGGCACAGGCTACAGCCAACACCAGTGATAACAGCGAGGCTCGCTGCAGATCCAAGGTAGGCCGCAGAATAATACTAAAATACAGTCCCCCCTGTGGAGATGACCATTTTCGTCCCCTGCGCCCCCGACCACCTGTCTGCGTGGCAGCCAAAACCAAAGCCCCCTCCGGAATAAGGGGTTCTAAATCCAGCAGTTGGCGCGCCCATAGGTTGGTTGATTCGGTTTGGGCGGCAAAATAAAGAGGACTTCCCCACCGGGATTTATCCAGCTGCTTCTCCAGCAAAGATGGGATAATTACCTGTTCAGCATTGTGCAGGCGATACCCTTTGCCTTTTACGGCGACAATATCATAACCGGCTTGCTTAAGAGCTTCGATATGCTTCCATACCGCTACCCGGCTAATATTCAAACTCTGAGCTAATTGAGGACCGGAAACAAAATCCGGATATGCTCCCCTGAGTTCTTCTAGTATTCTATCCTTCATATAGCTTCCTTTCAGGTTGCTATGGATTAATTAGACAAACACTGCAAAAATCCCTTTTGTATGCGCAAGTATGCAAGTATGGGGACGGTCCTTCGACTTGCGCATACTTGCGCTTTACTCTGCAAGTATGGGGACGGTCCTTCGACTTGCGCATACTTGCGCTTTACTCAGAGCTTAAATAGTCTCCAGATAATATTCTCTGGTCAATATGGAGGCAATGCCCCTATGTAAGTCTCCCACCCCAAGGCTGCCGGGTGCTAGGGTTTGATCAGGCTTTACTTTAAGTTCATCTAACCCGAACTCGGTTTGCAGGGCAGCAATGTTGGAGCGCCCTGGGCCTACTAATTGGGAATATTCACGGGGCGGGCAATATAAGGTGGCAACCTGGCCAGAATCCATGGGTGATAAATAGTTTTTCAACAGGCAGCGGGCTTGGTCTAAGGCGATTTTTTGCAAGACCAGTTCTCCAAAAGCAGGGTGAAAAGGCCCGGCCACCACAGTATCCGAGTGTTGCAGTTCCTCACTAGGGTGCAGCCCCATACGGATTACGGGTATTTGATCTCGCGTAAAGAGACCATACATGCTAGCAGTTATATCAACAGCCTCTTCTAATCCGAGTGGCAGATAATTTCCGGCCCGAAACTCCTGTTCCAGTTCTGTCCCGGCAATGACCAGGGTAGGATATATTCGTACCATAGCGGGGGCCAGAGCAATAGTCTGGCGGGTAGTCTCCACATCCCGCTGCCAATTATCACCAGGTAAGCCCACCATTAACTGAATCCCCAGCCTGATACCGGTAGTATGGATCATTTCACTTGCTGCAAGCACCTGATCTGATCGATAACCTCGCCCGGAAAGGCTTAAAACCTCGTCATTTAAGGACTGAACCCCTAACTCTATAGTGGTCACTCCGCGTTGTTGCAAAGCCCCTAGTCTATTGATATCGATGGCATCGGGACGGGTAGATAGTCTAATACCCTTGATCTGTCCGTTCTGTAGGTAGGGTTGGGCACATTGCAGGTAATCATCTTGGAGTTTTTCCGGTAAGGATGTAAAGGTACCACCAAAAAAAGCTACCTCCACCTCGGATTCTGAGGGTATGGTCAAAAGGGCAGTCTCAATAATCTCTTGGACCTGTGGAAGAGAGGGAGGGCGCTGGGTAGCACTGATTTTTTGCTGCTGGCAAAAACAGCAACGGAAAGGACAGCCCAGGTGAGGTATGAATATGGCAATATTGCGAGTTAGTTTCATGCATTTAGCTTCTCCGAAAAAATGTTGTCGATCAGCTGCTCATTATCCAATACTTTGGAGGCGGCACTCTGTTGGGCTTCTTTTTTGCTGTGTCCTACCCCCGTAGCCAGCAAACGGTCTTGATAGAATACTCCGGCTACAAAAGTGCGATCATGAGCGGGACCAGTTTCTTCTAAAATACTGTAGTTGACATTGTCCCGGCTTTTCCCTTGTACCAGTTCCTGCAGGCGGGATTTGTAATCATAGTGATCGCCCGCCTCACTTTTCTGAATAGCTTCTTCCAGATGAGACAGAATAAAATCCCGGGCAGCTGCATAGCCCTGATCAAGGTACACCGCGCCAATAACCGCTTCCACCGCATCAGCTAAAATGGAAGGACGGTTTCGGCCCCCTGATTTTTCTTCGCCTTTTCCCAAAAGCAGGTATTGACCCAGATCCAGCTGTCCGGCCACCTGACTGAGGGCTGGCTCGCACACCACCCGAGCCCGAATTTTGGTAAGTTCACCTTCAGCCTGCTGGGGATATTGGTTATAAAGGTATTCGGCCACCGCAAAACTAAGTACCGCATCACCTAAGAACTCAAGGCGTTGGTTATTGGTTATTAAATTACTTTCCTGAGCATAGGAAGGATGCGTCAAGGCAGTAGCCATTAACTCCAAGTCCTGACAGGGAACGGATTGTTCCTGTAAAAAAGCCTGTGCTATGTGTCTATCATTTGCTTTCATTTTTTACCTGTTCAAGATAGGCCCATAAAGCCTCTATCAATAGTCCCATGGTAGGATAAGTTTCCAGATCTTCCTCGGGAAATTCTACATCGTATACATCTTCCAGGGCCATTATCATTTCCACGATATCAATTGAATCTGCATCTATAGATTCAAAGCTCGTTTCCATGGTAATATCGTCCGTACTAATATCTAGCTGTTCGGCCAGTAATTTACGAGCGAGTTCAAAAAACTCCTGCATTTTTATCCCTCCTGATTATCATCTTGGTTGGGTATGGCATTCTCTAAAGCAGTCAGGGACTCCTTCTGCAGTTCAAGAATACCTTTTTCAACGCAGTCAGCTGCTACACATATACCATTATAAACAGCTTCCCGGTTCGAACTACCGTGGCATACCACACTGATCCCATCTATACCCAGCAAGGGTGCTCCTCCATACTGAGTATAATCCAGTTGGGCAAAGAACTTGGGCAGGGTGCCAAGTTCCCGACTGACTCCCTGGGCAATGAATATCGCCATGCCTTCAATAGTCTTTAATATGATGTTGCCTACAAAACCATCACATACCACAACATCAGCTTGATTGGTCAACAACTCGCGACCTTCAATGTTACCGACAAAGTTAAGTGAACTATTATTTTTGAGCAGAGCATAAGCTTCCAGGCAAAGCTGGTTTCCTTTGCCTTCCTCCTGACCATTGTTAATAAGAGCCACTCGCGGAGAGGTTATACTAAGAACCGAAGATGCATAAAGGCTACCCAGAATTCCAAACTGCAGTAGCTGGCGGGGACGGCAATCAACATTGGCGCCCACATCAATAAGCACCGTCTTGGTTCCCTGCGCATTCGGTAGTGCGGTCACCACCGGCGGCCTTTCAATACCAGGTAGTCGGCCCAGAATGAAAATGGCTGCCGCCATTTGTGCTCCGGTACTGCCACATGATATTACGGCATCAGCCTCACCTTGTTTAACCAGTTTGGTGGCTACCACGATAGAGGCATCCTTTTTACGCCGCAGGGCCTGTGCAGGTGATTCATCCATACCAATAACCTGACTGGCCGCAGTAAGGGTTATCCTATCATGATCGTAATTATAGTTGGTTAATTCCTGTTCCAACTGTTCAGGAAGTCCAACCAGAATGATGCTGCCTTCATTTTGCTGTGCCCACTGCACTGCTCCAGCCACTATTTCGCGGGGAGCATGGTCACCACCCATAGCATCAACTGCAATACGCATAATAACCTCCTCTAAGAAAAAAAGTAAGCTACTAGCCTGGCATACAGACTACATACCTTACTTTTGACCAACTAGTTTACTGTTTAAAGAACACTTTTACCTTTATAATATCCGCAGGCCAGACATGCTCGATGAGGCATTTTCAGTTCTCGGCACTGAGGACATTCAACCAAACCTGGTTTGTCTATTTTTCTCCATTCCGACCGCCTCTTACTGGTGCGGGTATGGGAATGTCTTCTTTTAGGTACTCCCACCTTTAAAACCTCCTTCCCTAGGTAAGCTGCTTCAATTTTTCCCAGCGAGGATCTATATTATCTTCCCGGCAACCACAGGTACCGGTATTAAGATCGCTGCCGCACATGGCACATAGCCCCTGGCACTCTTCACGACAAAGTACGTTAAAAGGTATTTCTGAAAGAATGAGCTCTTCCACCAGTGGTTTCAGGTCTGCCAGACCATCGGAATAAACGATCACATCGTCTTGGGTCTGGCTGAATTCTTCCTGTTTATGCTCATCTACTAGCCAAGCCGAAATCTGGGTGTCAACCGTGTAGGCAACTGGCTTGAGACAGCGCGAACAGTCCAACTCTACTTCCGCGCGCACACTGCCCTGTACCTTAAGCTGATCCCCATTATGGGCTAAGACTCCATCAACTACAACCGGTTGCTTAAATCGAACTCCCCAGCTTCCCAATGCTTCTGAACCTAGATCCTCGGTAAAATGCAAATTCTTAGACTGATGAGAAGGAAGCTTCAGGTTGTTAAGGTTGATCTTCATATCATACACCCCGTGAAAATACCAGATTTAATTATAGTCTGCTCAACTTAGTATTGTCAACAAAGCGCATCTTTAACATACTCATGCAAATGAGGCGGGTTGCCCCGCCTCAGGTCAAGTCGACTTGATTTATTTGGCTAGGTTGTAAGTATCTCGGGCTATAACCAATTCTTCATTAGTAGGGATAACAAAGATGCGTACTTTGGAGTCCTCAGTAGCTACATCAACTTCCTTGCCACGCACTTTGTTCTTTTCAACATCCATTTTGATGCCCAGATAATCCAGTTCTTCGCAGACCTTCTCGCGAACATCGTAACCGTTTTCGCCGACTCCGGCAGTGAATACCAAACAGTCACATCCGTTCAGCTTGGCTATATAGTTGCCGATGTATCCCTTGACCCGGTTGTAGTATACATCGAGAGCAATTTGGGCCCGTTCATTACCGGAACTGGCTGCTTCCAAAATGTCTCGTAGGTCATTGGATACTCCTGATAATCCTAGCATACCAGACTTCTTATTAAAATAGCTGTTGGCATCCTGAGCATTCATGCCCAGTTTGTCCATCAGGAAGAATACGATGGCCGGGTCAATATCACCAGAACGGGTTCCCATTACCAAACCCTCCAGCGGCGTGAATCCCATGGAGGTATCTATTACCTTGCCGTCTTTAATGGCCGCCATGCTGGCACCATTGCCCATGTGCAAGGTAATGATTTTACAGTCTTCATAAGGCTTACCCAGCATTTCTGCCGCCCGGTGAGCTACATAAAAGTGGGAAGTTCCATGGAAACCATATCTTCTCACCTTATGCTTTTCATAGACTTCGTAAGGCAGGGCATACAGATAATTGGCTGCTTCCATAGTCTGATGGAAAGCAGTATCAAAGGCAGCCACATGCGGAACATTAGGCATCAAAGCTTGACAAGCCTCAATTCCCATCATGTTAGGAGGATTGTGTAGGGGGGCAATGTCAAAGCAGTCTTTTATGACCTTTTTGACACTATCATCAATAATAATAGATGCAGCAAAATCTTCGCCGCCATGCACGACCCGATGACCAACTGCGCCGATTTCATCCATGCTCTTAAAACAGCCATACTCGGGGTTGACCAGCACATCCAGGACCAGCTTCATTCCTTCGGTGTGGTCGGGCAGATCTTTCTTGATCACCACTTCATCTTTTCCGGCAGGTTTATGTTCAAGAGTCGTTCCTGGTATACCCACTCGGTCGACCAGACCTTTGGCCAGAACAGACTCATCTGTCATATCAAAGACTTGATATTTGATGGAAGAACTCCCTGCATTCACAACCAATATCTTCATTATTTAACCTCCTCAGTTTATCAGTATTTATTAGATAATAGTATCCTCGATCTGCTAAGCTCTCACAGCAGTCATGGCAACTACATTCACAACGTCTTCAACACTGCAACCACGAGACAGATCATTGACGGGTTTGTCAAGTCCTTGCAGTATGGGGCCAATAGCTTCTGCTTTAGCCAAACGCTGTACCAGCTTGTAGCCTATATTCCCGGCATTAATATCAGGGAAAACCATTACATTGCAATCTCCGGCAATGGGGCTACCGGGAGCTTTGGAAGCTCCTACCGAAGCAACGACAGCGGCGTCAAACTGGAATTCGCCATCCACCTTAAGATCAGGGTATTTTTCATTAGCAATGCGAATCGCCTCAACCACTTTATCCACACTTTCGTGGCTAGCACTGCCCTTGGTTGAGAATGATAGCATGCCTACCTTCGGTACCTTAACGTCGCATAGCTCCATGGCTGTCTGCGCGGAAGCTTGAGCAAAAGCAGCCAGCTGCTCAGCGGTAGGATCAATGGTTACTGCACAATCAGCAAAAACAAACAAGCCGTTAGCGCCATATTCGCAGTTGGGAACGATCATGATAAATGATCCAGATACAGCGGGAATTCCAGGAGCAGTCTTGATGATCTGCAAAGCTGGTCTGAGTACATTACCGGTGGTATTTAATGCACCGGCTACTTCACCATCAGCTTTGCCCATTTTGACCATCATGGAAGCAAAAAACAAGGGATCCAACATGGTGCTCTTAGCCTTATCCAGATCGACACCCTTGCTCTTACGCATTTCATAAAAAGCTTGTACAAAATCATCAAAAAACGGGGCCTTAATTGGATCGATGATCTCCGCTCCGGATATGTCAGCCCCCACTTTACTGGCCGCAGCTTTGATCTCACCTTCGTCACCGAGTAGAATAGGTGTAGCGATCCGGTTAGCAACGATGCCTTTAATCGCCTGGAGTGTTCTTTCTTCGGTTCCTTCAGGTAGCACAATAGTGCGCCCTTTTTTTGCCGCCTTTTCCCTAATTTCAGCAAGTAAGCTCATCCTTCTACCTCCCCTAATAGATAACAAAATTTTTGGTTCTAATTGCCCGTTTCTTTGTACATTCTAGCATAAAGTGTAATCCAAGTGGTAAAATTTATGGGACGATAAACATAGGGAGACTTACCATGAAAGTAATAGGCATTGTAGCTGAATACAATCCCTTTCACAATGGCCATCGCTATTTGATTGAGGCCGCCCGCCAAAAAAATCCCGGCGCGGCGGTGGTCTGTGTCATGAGTGGACACTTTCTGCAAAGGGGTGAACCCGCTCTTATAAACAAATGGTCTCGAGCTGAAATGGCCGTTCATGGAGGAGTCGATTTAGTTCTAGAATTGCCACTGGTTTTCTCCGTACGCAGCGCTTACTATTTCGCTCGCGCTTCATTAATATTGTTGGCCAAAACCGGTCTGGTTACCCATCTGGCTTTTGGCAGCGAAAGCGGTAGCCAGCAGGAATTACAGACTATAGCCCGCCTACTAGTTAATGAACCAAAAGAATACCGCCAGCTACTCAAATCCTATCTGCAGCAAGGGGACAGCTTTCCGTCGGCTCGAGCCCAGGCCTTACAGAGCTTTTTGGGTCAGGATACTGAGCAAATCCTGAGTCAGCCCAACAATATTTTGGCCCTGGAATACCTGCGCGTTATTGAAGAACTGCAGCTAGATATAGAACCGATAATCGTGGAGCGTCAAGGGCATTTTCACAGTGCAGATCTGAATCAATTTGCCAGTGCCACCGCTATTCGCCAGTCCCTTAGTCAGGGAACGGGTATGGCTGATCTGCGCGATGTTCTTCCCGCCTCCAGCCACTTTATACTAGAGCGAGATATTCAAAAAGGAGCTGGGCCAATTTTCCAACATTATTTAGCACCATTTATACTCTATCGGCTTCGCACCATACCTCTGCAAGAATTGCGTCAAATCAACGAAGTCACCGAAGGTCTTGAATATCGCCTTAAAGAGGCATCCCTGCGTTGCGGTACCTGGGATGAACTGCGGCACGCTATTAAGTCCAAACGTTACAGTATGACCAGAATTAACCGCCTGTTGCTATACGTTTTGCTCAATATCCAGACTCGCCAGATCGAAGCATTCGCTCAAACCGGACCACTATACTATCATGTTCTGGCCTTTTCCAGCCAGGGTCAATACCTGCTTCAGCAGATGCAGCGTGGGTCTAAGCTACCTATTTTAAGCCGGGGCAGCCAGATAAAAGAGGCTTTTGATGGCAAATTGGGCTCATTGGTTCGAGATATGATGAGTCTGGATGTAATGGCTACCGATTTCTATAATCTGTTGTTACCTGATCCATCTCTACGCTCAGCAAGGCTTGATTTTACTACTTCTCCTCTGCGTATTGATTCTCCCACTGATGGATAGCATTCCTTATATCCTCAATTTTTTCAAGGGCAGCCGCTCTACCCAGATCAACCAGTTCACGGGAGCGTTCGAAATCCCGTGGTGAATATCCTCCCACAGCTGGCTGAATTAAAATGTCAGCCTGGGGTGATACGGCATCAAATTGCTGTCTTTGCATGATATCCAAAGAACGAGATAACCGGCAGACCTGCTCAGGTATAAATCCGCGAGGGGTTGCCCAGACAAAGCTACTAACATAAACTGTATGTCCAGTGATTAATGCGGACTACCGCTGTTTTGAGTGTGCGCTTTGCTTCACAATTCCAGTGCGGGTTTTGATGCTGACCAGAAACCATGTTTAGACAATGACCATAAAAAGAGCCACATAAAGCTCACTGAATATACTATATGTCCAATGATGAATGCTAATATATAATGCTTTAGAGGAAAACCGGATGTTAGAATTCTTCTTTTCCGCAGAAAATAGGTTATCGATAAAGCAATTATCTGAATGGGGCAATAATAGTAGTATATCTCTACACTACTGCCAAAACCCAAAATAGCCATAAATGGCTATAGCGCTATGGCCATTATCCACTCCAACATCGTAAGCCCCCCTCAAGATAAACATCATGGTAAAGCCGGGGAGGGGTTCTGATTTCCTCCCCGGTTTACCAAAGCCTATAGTTTGCACGAATACTTATCTTTAATGATCCACTCACAGTAGTCAAGCAATTTATCCGCCACAGGTTTGGTGATGTGGGGGACGAGGAACCTGTCCCCTTGTCCCGGGGTTTTCTTTATGGTCTGCACTTTTTGTCAAATAATCCGATTGCCTAAATCACGTAATAAAAAATGTAAATATTTTCATAAATAACCAATAGCCAATGACAATATAAACTACATGTCCGATAATAAAGGTTAATATATAATGTGCAAAAGGTGAACAGGAAGTGACAAGCCCCTTTTTTCGTAGAAAATAGGCTATCAATAATGCAATTATTTGAATCGCACAATAAATAACAAAGAAACCGAAATCTACATCCGAAAGCCCTATAATTGGCAAACATGAGATAAGGACTATGAACTGAATCAATTCCAACATCGTAAATTATCCTCCCCTCCCTGAATAGACCAGGTGAGCCAGTAGACTGCTCAGGGCATAAACCCTCTATGCGTTATTCCCTGAAATACAATAACATCATAAACGACATGCCCCATGAATGAATCCAACAAAATAGTGCATTTTAGGAGAACCCGAATGTGAGAATTCTTTTTTGCCGCAGAAAATAGGTTATCGACAATAGAATTACCTGAATTGCAGAATAGAAATAAAAAACGCCCGAATTTTCTTTCAAGAAGCACTATAATCGGCCAACATGAGAAAGCGAGAATCCACTCCAACATCGTAAGTCCCCCCAAGATAAACATCATGGTAAAGCCGGGGAGGGGTTCTGATGCCCTCCCCAGTTTACCAAAGCTAATAGTTTGCACGAATACTTATGCTCTGTGTGTCATTTTTAAATGACACACAGAGCGCGTCCCCTCGTGTCTCTGGTTCCTCCTGGTGCTCAGATAGCAATTATGGGATGGTTGTTAAAACCAGAGCCAGACAAGATTCCAGGTTATTCACAGTGCCTCATCGAGGCACTTCAAACTGGAAGC
>CAZTZX010000028.1:0-15493 GCA_964618175.1 uncultured Syntrophomonas sp.
TGATACTCCAGGATCTCATGACTTCCTATATTAGAGGTCATAATTACTATGGCATTACGGAAATCTACCGTACGCCCTTTACCATCGGTTAAACGTCCATCATCTAAAATCTGCAAAAGCACATTAAATACATCATTATGAGCCTTTTCTATTTCATCGAACAGAATGACCGAGTAAGGTTTACGGCGCACGGCCTCAGTTAACTGCCCGCCCTCATCATAACCCACATAACCAGGCGGCGCCCCGATCAAGCGAGCCACGGTATGCTTTTCCATGTATTCGGACATATCCAGACGGATCATAGCCCGCTCATCATCGAATAGAGCCTCTGCCAGGGCTTTGCTTAATTCGGTTTTCCCTACTCCGGTAGGCCCCAGGAATATAAAGCTGCCCACTGGTCGCTGGGGATCCTTAAGCCCAGCCCGAGAACGTAAAACGGCGTCTACTACCGCATCTACTGCTTCTTCCTGACCGATAACCCGCTGGTGCAGGATCTCATCCAGATGCAACAATTTCTCCCGTTCGCCTTCCAGGAGCCGGCTGGCTTGGATACCTGTCCAGCGGCTTACCACCCGGGCAATATCCTCTTCATCCACTTCTTCTTTGAGGAGCATGCTGTGCTTCTGTTTTCCGGCCAAAAGCTCCTGTTCCGCATCGAGGCGGCGTTCCAATTCGTTAAGCTGACCGTATTTTAATTCAGCGATGCGGTTGAGGTCGTATTCCCGTTCGGCTCGTTCCATTTCAGTGCGTACTTCTTCCATTTCCCGTTTGATTTCCTGCACTCTGGCAATAGCCTGTTTTTCCGACTGCCATTGGGCCTGCATAACTTCGGATCCACTGCGCAGATCCTGCAGATCTTTCAGTAGATTAGCGAGCCTCTCCTGGGAAGCTTGATCAGACTCTTTTTCCAAGGCAGCGGCTTCAATCTCCAGCTGCATGATACGCCGGGTTATTTCATCAAGTTCAGTGGGCATACTGTCGATCTCGGTACGCAGCTTGGCGGCGGCTTCGTCCACCAGGTCAATGGCCTTGTCTGGCAAAAAGCGATCGGAGATATAGCGATCTGATAAAACCGCCGCTGATACCAGAGCTGAATCCTTGATACGCACCCCATGATGTACTTCATAGCGTTCCCGCAGTCCCCGCAATATGGAAATGGTATCTTCAACTGTGGGCTGATCCACCATCACCGGCTGAAAGCGTCTTTCAAAGGCAGCGTCCTTTTCTATGTGTTTGCGATATTCGTCCAGAGTAGTTGCGCCAATGGCTCGCAGTTCTCCCCGGGCCAGCATGGGTTTCAGTATATTGCTGGCGTCCATGGCGCCTTCCGCGGCCCCGGCACCCACTACGGTATGCAGCTCATCAATAAACAGAATTATCCGGCCGTCGGATTCCTGCACCTCTTTCAATACCGCTTTGAGCCTTTCCTCAAATTCGCCCCGGTATTTGGCTCCGGCCACCAATGATCCCATATCTAGTGCAAACAAATGCTTATCCTTTAAGCCTTCCGGAACATCCTTACTGGTAATTCTCCGAGCCAGTCCTTCTACAATGGCGGTTTTGCCTACCCCAGGCTCACCGATCAAAACCGGATTGTTTTTGGTACGCCGGGACAGTATCTCTATAACTCGTCGGATCTCCTCATCACGGCCAATGACCGGATCCAATTTGCCTTCCGCGGCCATTTGAGTCAAATCCTGTCCATAGCGCGTTAAAGCCTCGTAGCTGTCTTCCGGATTATCACTGGTGACCCGCTGGGCACCACGCACGCTGCGCATGGCCTGCAATAGGCCTTCCCGGGATAAACCAGCCCGGGTAAGCAAATTTTTCACATCCGGCTCTCCTTCAGCCAGTAAGGCCAGCAGCAAATGCTCAACACTTACATATTCGTCCTTCAGGTTTTGGGCTTCCTTTTCAGCCCGACCTACTATCCGGGACAATGCCCCGCTCAGATATACTGGGCCTTCATAACCATAAACGGAAGGAACACTGTCCAGTTGCTGATTTAACTGACCGCTCAGTTGATGAGGGTTCATGCCCGCTTGTTCCAGCAAACGTGGGGTGATGCCCTCTTCCTGTTGTAACAGAGCAACCAGGAGATGCTTGCCGCTGACTTCCTGATGATGTTTATCAGCAGCTATTTGCTGGGCTGCCATAAAGGCCTCCCGGGATTTTTGCGTTAATCGTTCCATATTCATGGTATCACCTCGATTCTTCCAAGTGTCTGATTTGATCTTCCAAACTTTCGATACGTTCCAGCAAATCGCTTATAATAATAGCTCCTTTTAAATTGACTCCTAGGAAATCCTGCAGACGCATGATCTTGTTCAAGCGGCGCAGGGATCGTATCTCTACCTGGTCTCCCTCAATATCCAACACACCCAAATCGCTCAGAATGGTCAGCATGTGGGGATGCATACATAACTCAGAAACCGGTACATGATCATAGTCACTGTGGTAATACACTCGCACTAACTTCATTATCCATCCCGCCTTTCATGCAGTTCTCTGATTTTACGATAGAGATCCTTTTCCTCATCGCTCATGGCCGAGCCCAGGTCAATTTTAATTCTTACATATTGATCACCATCAGCTTCCCCTTTGCGGCCCCGCAGACCTTTGCCCTTCAGTCGCAGCCTTTGACCGGAGCGAGTTCCTGCAGGGATGGTGAGAACCACGCTTCTTTCCAAGGTTGACACGGTAACTTTGTCACCTAATACGGCTTGATCAGGGCGCAGAACCAGCTCCATTTCCAGGTCTTGGCCTTTAACTTTATAGACCGGATGCGGTTTCAGAACTACCTTTAGGTACAAATCTCCGCGTGGCCCGCTCCCGCTGCCTTGTCCCCCTTGACCTTTAAGGCGAATAGTACTAGCCTCGTGTACTCCCGCCGGTATTTTCACTTCAATAGTTCTGCTCTCGGGAATGCTGCCGGTCCCCCCGCAGGAACTGCAGATATTGGCTCCGCTAATACCTCGACCTCCACAGGCTGTGCAAGGCGAACCGGAAGATACTCTTAATGATTTGACACCACCATGATAAGCTTCTTCCAGTGACAGTTCCAGCTGATACTCGCTATCTTGCCCGCGTTGGGGCCCGGTGTTAAAATTGCCGGACCAGCGGGAGGATCCTCCCCTCCCGCCGCCGCCAAAAATCGAAGCAAAGAAATCACTGAAACCATGTAAATCGGCTTCGGAAAAATCACCGTTGCTGTGATAATAAGTACCACCCATATTACCGGGGTCAAAGCTGTCGCCATTACGCCAATTGCTGCCCAAGCGATCATATTTTCCCCTTTTGTCAGAATCGCTTAAGACTTCATAAGCCTCATTGATTTCTTTGAACTTTTCCTCGGCGCGTTCCTTTTCGGCGCCGCTGTGGAGGTCAGGATGCCACTGACGAGCCAGTTTACGATAGGCCGACTTGATTTTTTTAGCATCGGCATCGCGAGGAACACCCAATATTTCATAATAATCTCGGAATTTTACCGCCATACTTCCGGACCTCCTCTACCTTTAGCTTATTTTTTCATCATACTCGGCGTCAATAACCTCATCATCGCTTGACGAGGGCTGCTCAGCGGCTCTCTGGGTGCCTGCCTCGGCCAAGATCGCCGCTGCAGATTCCAGTTGGGTCACCAGTTGCTCTATACTATCAATAGGAGCTTTTTCTTGCAGAGCCTCCTGCAACTGATCGATCAGCCCTTGTATTCTGGTGCGTTCCGCAGGGTCCACATTCTCTCCGACCTCCTCTAGCTGACGCCGGATAGAATAGGTAATGCCATCTGCATAATTGCGGCGTTCTGCCTCATAGCTGCGCTGCTGGTCTTCTTCACTGTGCTTTTTGGCTTCCGCCACCATACGATCGATCTCCACCTGATCCAGATTAGAGGAATTACTGATAATAACCGTTTGCTCTTTACCACTGGACTTATCCTGAGCACTGACCTTCAAAATGCCGTTAGCATCAATATCGAAGGTTACCTCTATCTGCGGCAGTCCCCGGGGAGCCTGAGGAATACCGTCCAGCTTGAACTGTCCTAGAGTCCGATTATCTTGGGCCATTTTCCGTTCTCCCTGCAGGACATGGATATCCACCGCCGGCTGATTGTCTTCAGCAGTCGAAAAGACTTCACTGCGCCGAGCAGGAATAGTGGTATTTCTCTCGATTATAGTGGTCATAACTCCCCCCATAGTTTCTACCCCCAAAGATAAAGGAGTTACGTCCAACAGAACCACATCTTTTACTTCACCCGTAAGCACTGCTGCCTGAATGGCGGCCCCGACTGCTACCACTTCATCTGGGTTTACTCCCATATTGGGCTGTTTGCCGGTAAGTTCCTTTACCAACTGCTGTACCGCCGGTACACGGGTAGAACCTCCCACCAATACTACCTCATCCAGATCATCGTTGGTCATGCGGGCATCTTTGAGCGCATTCTTTACTGGTTCGCGCAACCGCTCCACCAGATCATGGATCAAGTCTTCGAAGTTGGCCCGGGTCAATTTCGCTTCCAAATGTTTGGGCCCATCCGCATCAGCGGTAATGAATGGTAAACTGATCTGGGTTTCCATCACCGTAGACAGTTCCACTTTAGCTTTTTCAGCTGCTTCGGTTAAACGTTGCAGTGATTGTTTATCTTTACGCAAATCAATACCATAGTCTTTTTTGAATTCTTCGGCCATCCAATCTACTACCCGCTTATCAAAGTTGTCGCCACCCAGATGAGTGTCGCCATTGGTAGCTTTGACCTCAAATACTCCATCGCCAACTTCCAGGATCGACACATCAAAAGTGCCGCCACCCAGGTCAAACACCAGTATACTTTGATTAGCTTTACTATCTAATCCATAAGCCAACGCTGCTGCGGTTGGTTCATTGATTATGCGCAGTACATTTAAGCCCGCTATACGTCCGGCATCCTTAGTGGCCTGCCGCTGGGCATCGTTGAAATAGGCCGGCACTGTAATAACTACATCTTTGATGGGATCGCCCAGATAGCTGGACGCATCTTTCACTAACTTTTCCAAAACCATAGCCGATATTTCTTCCGGAGCTACCTTGCGTCCGCTTACCTGAAAACGCACCCCGTCATTAGGTCCACTTTCCACCTGGTAAGGAACCAGAGTGCGCTCATCAGCAACTTCTGAATAGCGGCGTCCCACAAAGCGTTTAGCTGAATAAATGGTGTTTTCAGGATTAAGGGCTCCCTGGCGTCGGGCGATCTGTCCTACCAGTCGCTCTTCGCCCTTAAAGGCCACCACTGATGGAGTAGTACGAGCCCCTTCAGCATTTACTATAACAGTGGGGCTGCCCCCTTCCATAACCGCCACTACTGAGTTACTAGTTCCTAAGTCAATTCCTAATGCCTTAGCCATTGTTATACCTCCTTCAATCGACAATAGTCAAATATGGTCATTCGGATCGTTTTATGGCACTTTTAAAAGCCCAACCTTATTAGTTGATCTGTAATAATTATAATCGGCTCTTTTGCAATAGTCAATAATGGTCAGACAATATATTTCGAAAATTTCTGCGCGTGTGCAATATTATTGACAACCGCCGCTGATTCGGCCAGAATTATAAGAAGAGTTTGACTGAAAGGTGAGAAGTACGCCCATGGAAGATTTTACTGGATTTATTTGTTATGCATTGAAATCCACCATGAAAAGAGTGGAACGTCATATAATAAAGGGCCTCGACGAGTTTGGAGTCAATATGGCTCAGTCCTTTGTCCTGTTTTGCCTGCTGGATAATGACGGCTCTACCCTTTCCGAAATAGGCATCCGAGCCCAGATCGAAAATTCCTCTCTGACTACTATGGTGGATAAATTGGAGCGGGATGGTCTGGTGGAGAGACGTCTAAGTGCTCAGGATCGACGGGTGATCCGTCTGTATTTAACTGAAAAGGGCCGCGACATGGGACAGGAAATACTGAGTATTGGTCTGGAATTAAATAATAAGTTTAGGGCTGAACTGGGAAGATCCAGCGATGACTTCATCAAAGGACTACAAATCATATCCGCTACTCTGGATAATATGGATATTCAGGCATCATAAAAGCAAGGCATGGGGACGGTTAATGTGGAAGCGCGGGAATAAATGGGGATTTTCATCCATTATACTGTGACAAGGCGGCTCGGGTCGGCACGGAGACCGACCCCTACCAACGCCCCCCCGCCGATCCCCATAAATGGCGGAAGCCCGTAGGGGCAGGTCTCCGTGCCTGCCCGTCCTCCAGGAATCCTCCTATAGGCCGGGGAATCCGGGTCGGCGCGGAGACCGACCCCTACCATCCGTTTTTTGACAGTCTAAGGCAAGGGCTTGCACCCTTGCCTTTATGATTTTTATGTTTTATTATTCGTCCGCCGTCAATCCTAAGACATCCAGCAGGGCGATAGTAATGCTGAGCAGTATAGCTACTACCGTGGCCAGACCCATACCTTTGAGAGTAACCGCTCCCCAGGTCAATTGCGCACCACTGATCCCAATGATCAAGACCACCGAGGTCAAAATCAAATTGCGGGGGCGGCTGTAGTCCACCTGGGCTTCTACCAGCATGCGGATACCTGAAGCTGCAATTATTCCAAACAAAAGCAAGGACACTCCGCCCATTACCGGCGAGGGAATAAACTGTATAGCCGCAGCCAGCTTACCTACAAAGGAAAGCAGGATAGCCAACAAGGCTGCGCCACCAATCACCCAGGTGCTGTATACCTTAGTGATAGCTAATACTCCGATGTTCTCACCGTAGGTAGTGTTAGGAGTCGAACCCATGAAACCCGACAGCATGGTAGATAAACCATTACCGATCAAGGAACGATGTAGTCCGGGATCTTCTATTAGATCCTCACCCACTATACTGCCGGTCACAAACAGATGCCCTATATGTTCCGCTACTACCACCAGTGCAGCCGGCAGGATGATGGCTATAGCAGCAGGATTGAATTCCGGCAAGTAGAGGGTGGGGAATCTCAACCAGGCAGCAGCTTGAATGGCCACCACATCAACCATCCCCATAAAAAAGGCCAATGTATAACCGGCCAACACTCCTAGCAATATGGGAATAATAGCTAAGAATCCTCGGAACAACAAGGTCCCAAAAACGGTAAAGGCTAACGTAAACATAGAGACGATCACTATTTGCGGATCAGGTGCCCAGGTAGCCCAAGTCATTCCATCTGCTGGAATCAAACCAGCCATTTGGGCAGCAGTGGGAGCCAGTTCCAGGCCGATAACCGCTACAATTGCCCCCATGGCAGCGGGCGGAAACACTACATCGATCCAACTGGTTCCAACAGCTTTTACTATTAGGCCTACCAGCACAAATACCAAGCCGACAGCAATGAATCCCGCTAAAGCAGCATTATAACCATACAGTGGTAAGACAATCAAAACCGGTGAAATAAAGGCAAAACTTGATCCCAAATAAGCAGGGATACGCCCTTTACAGATAAACAAATAAATCAGAGTGCCAATACCATTGAAAAGCAAGATAGTGGCAGGATCTACCCCGAAAATAACCGGCACCAGCACTGTAGCTCCAAACATAGCAAACAGATGCTGCAGACTTAGAGGAATAGTCTGTAATACCGGCAAGCGCTCCGCTACGCCAATTTCTCGTTTGGCCAATGTAATCCTCCCCTTTTTCTCATAGTCATATCTATATTAAGTAGAGTCGATCTCCGGCATCCCCCAGTCCTGGGACAATATAGGCTCTATCATCCAGGCGGGGGTCGATCGCCGCAGTAAATATTTCAATCTGGGGATATTTTGCCTGGATTTGTTCAATCCCTTGACGAACTGCCAAAGCACAGACAAACAAGACCTGGCTGGGTTTATACCCCTTATCCAATATAAATTCCAAGGCCTTTACACCACTGTTGCCAGTGGCTAGCATGGGATCAAGAACAATAACCCGATCATATTGGTTATCCTGTTCAGGAACTGAGTTCAGGTAGGGACGCGCTTCTAGAGTATCATGATCACGATACATGCCCACATGGGCTACCCGCGCCATTGGTAATAAGCTCTGGAAACTTTCCACAAACCCTAAGCCCGCTCGGAGAACCGGTACCAGCAGGATGCGGTTGTCATCTACAAAGGAGCACTCGGCTGGTGTGTCTAGAGGAGTTATTACTTGCTGTTGTTGTAATTCCAACCCACGGCAGGCTTCCACTGCCAACAGCAAACCCAAAGAATTCAAGGCCTCTCGAAAATCTTTGATATGACTATCGCGGTTGCGCATTATCCGCAGAGCATTGCCGGCCAAAGGATGGTCAATGACATGAACTTTTTCCACCTTTTTTTCTCCTTTCAAATTTTTCAAAAAACAAGCTTATATTTTCGACACTCACAGGCCGATTCCTTTGGGAAATATTGGCGAAATAGAGCGCGCGAATGTATTGTTACCGCAAATTAGGAGAGGGTTCGAAGACTGCTCGAAAAGTTAAAGACCGGGTAGACAGGGCCGTCCACCTCTACGATATATCTCACTATGGTAGGGGCAAACGACCCTGTTTGCCCGCTTACCACGCGTTCATTCTATTTTATGGAAATAGTTTATCCGCAATCGCATCATTATAGGAACGTGCTCATATGATGGATTCCCAGGGAAACGGGGCGATGTGGGCATCGTCCCCTACGCACTTCTTTAGCAGTCTCGGATCGTCCCCAAACCTGCGGTCGATTTATGCATTAACCGGCGGCAGGGTATAACCGGAGCAGGCTCTTGGCCAGATCTTTAAACACCGGAGCTGCACTTTCCGCTCCAGAGACACCTTCCTCTACCATTACTACCACTGCCCAACGGGGATGTTCGGCAGGGAGATAGCCGGCAAACCAGGTATTCAGAATCTCTTCCCGCTGTTCGTTTATTTGACCGGTTTGGCTGGTTCCCGTCTTTCCAGCCAAACTGACTTCAGCCAGAGCGGCACTACGACCGGTACCCTTCTCTATCGTCAGGCTTAACATATGCTGCAGTTTACGGGCAGTATCAGTTGATAATACCTGTTCTTGAGGCTGAGGAACAGGATAGTGTTGTTGACCGTGATCATCCGTATAATAGAGAACTAGGGCAGGCGCAATCCAGCTGCCGTCATCAGCTATGGTAGCCAGTAAGGAGGTTAGCTGTAGCGGGGTCAATTGCACTCCCTGCTGCCCCAGAGCAGCGTTGCCCAATCCCGCCGGGCCTGGATTGATATTTATGCCACTGCCTGCCTTATAGGGGCCGTAGCCCAGTAGATTTTCATCGGTCAAATGGAGCTTATGCGCATACTCCAAGAGGGTTTTACGGCCGACCAACTGGGCTACTTCAATAAAGGTCGGGTTACAGGAATGGGCCAAAGCGTCTTCAAAAGTAATGTCACCGTGCCCTTCTTCCTTCCAGCAAGAAATCTCCACCTGCTCATTGAAACGATAGGAACCGCTGCAGTGAAAAGGAGTAGTAAAGTCAACTACCCCTTCCTCAAGAGCCGCAGCCGCTAACAGCGGTTTGAAAAGTGAGCCAGGATAAAAGCTGGTGAGGGCCCGATTCATCAGGGGGCTTTCCTGACCGATGTCGATGACCCGGCTCACCTGATAGGGATCAAAGGTAGGCCGGCTGGCCATAGCTAGTATTTGGCGGGTTTCTATATCCATTACCACCACCGCCCCTTTTTGTACCCGTTCATCCATTATTTTTTCCAGAGCGGTCTGGACTCTTTTGTCAATGGTCAGAACAACTGAGCCTCGAGCCTGATCCTGTTCCTGGCGAATTTTATACATTAGCCCATTTATCATTTCTCCGCGGGCATCCTGAACCGATATCATTTCCAGAGAGGCCGGATTAGTGCTTAAAACATCGTCATATACTTTTTCTATACCGGAAAGGCCCTGTGCTCTTGGGCCCTTTTCCACCGTGCCGATAATATGGGCTAGAAATCCATCGGCAATATAGCGTTTTTGCACCGGCGCCACTACCACTCCAGGAAGGTCCCGGCTTTGCAAGAGGGCCACCTGAGAGGCAGTCAGATCGGAAGCCAGGCGCACGAAGGCTTCCCCGGTTCGCAAGGTGTTTTTTATATCTTTCGTCACCTTAGTACTGGTCATTTCCGGCACCATGGCTGCCACTTGTTGCGCCAGGTCATTTATGGCCACATCACTGATGGCGCCCTTCTTTCCCGGGGATTTCTCTGGTTGAAAGGCTTCCTGGGGGAAGCAATACAGTGCGAAAGCTGTCTGGGTCCCGGTCAGAGGAAGTAGGTTTCGATCCCAGATCACTCCGCGATGGTACTCTTTGAGTTCGATCTGCTGACTGCGCATGGCTACGGCCCGGGCAGCCAGATCCGGCCCACGCACGATCTGATAATAGGCCATCAGCAAGGTCAAGCCGCCAAAAATTATTAGAAATGACACCATTAAAACTGTTATGCGGTATATGCGCAAGTATACTCCTCCAAATCGAGGCACGGGACGGTTCGAGACCGCTGAGAAAGCATCATGTCATTGCACCCTTCGGGTACTCCTGATGCTCCCTTTGGTCGCGAATAATGTCGCTATGAAAATGCTTCTCACCTAAGCAGTAGCGGAAACTTTAGTTTCCGATGGGAGGCTAAAGCCTCCCCTACACCCAAGGAAGTACTTTCATTCATCGTGGTGCGCTTAGCGCGTGCAAATTCTGAGGCGGAGACGAATAATCTTTACTGGTACAAGGGGGAAAGATCCTTCGGTCGTACCTCCCTCAGGATAACAATAAAAGAAATCTTTCAGGATTTACCCCCTCGGGGCATGCCGTAAGGCACAGCCAGGTAAAACAGGACTTTTTCAGTAGTCTCGGACGGTTCTTTTGCCTCCCCACGCCTCGCTCGGGCTTTTCCTTAGCATGAACTTTATTGGGAGGAGTTATTCCTGGGGCAGGATGGTCAGAGGGAAAGGCAGATTGTTCAGGATTTCCGCAAGATCGGCTACGGTATCTTCCGTTCCCCGAATCACTACCAGACCCTCAGAGCGATCAAGAGTGGAAACGATACCTAAATGGTCAAAAGCTTCTATCAAACGGGTGAGCAAATCGATGTCGGCCGGATGGACCTGGGCCATTATATTACTGTTCATAGCCGTTTCCTTTCAGCCGATAAAGAATGGAGTTGATGGCAACCGGTGGAGACCACGGTATAAAGACACGCTGGCGGGGATGACGAGCCCGGTCGATTTCTTCACCATCGCTGTCGTACAAGTGTTCCAGTTGGACAGGTAGTGAGCCCGATTGCGGAGTTAGCAGCCACAGGGGATCACCTGGCCCGAAATTGGCGCGCTGCTCCACTTCCAGCCGAGCCCGCTCACTATCGTAGCCCTTCACCACTCCACAAAACTCAGCCCGATTGGGGTTTTTCTGATTAGCCGCATCCTGTAGGTCAGAGTCGGCTCCGTCTAAAAACCCGCTGGTAAATGGGCGGGTCGCCACTGCACCCAACTGGCCCATCCATTTATCAAGTTGGGCTGGGTCATTAAAGGCACCCCGTCTATAAGTATCTAAGGCTTCCCGGTATACCCGGGCCGCAATCGCCAGGTAAAGCGGGCTTTTCATGCGTCCTTCTATTTTGAAGGCATCCACACCCGCCTCCACTAGTCGGGGAAGATGCTCCAAGAGGCATAGATCTCGGGAATTGAGTATGTAGCTGCCTCGCTCATCTTCATAAACCGGGAAGTATTCGCCGAGGCGTTTTTCTTCCATGAGAGAATATTGATAACGACAGGGATGGGCACACCTGCCCCGGTTAGCGCTGCGCCCCGTCATAAATGACGACAACAGGCAACGTCCCGAGTAGGACATGCACATGGCTCCGTGCACAAAAATCTCGATTTCAATGCCCACGCGTTCCTTTATCATACGGATATCATCCAGGCTCAGTTCGCGTGCGGCTACGATGCGGCGCGCTCCCAGATCTCGATAGAAGGCAGCTGATTCATAATTGGTGACATTAGCCTGAGTACTGATGGTAATAGGAATGGAAGGAGCATAGCGTTGGGCCATGCGTATTATGCCGGGATCGGATATAATCATACCGTCCACCCCCAGTTGTTCCAGCTCTTCCAGATAGGAGGGCAGATCAGTTAAGTCCTGGTTATGGGCAAAAATATTTACCGTAATATATACCTGTTTTCCCTGGTGGTGAGCCCCGGCTACTCCCGCCTGCAAATCAGGGCGGTCAAGGTTACCGGCATAAGCCCTCAGACTGTAGTTGTGGCCACCGGCGTACACGGCGTCTGCACCAAAGGTTATGGCCGTGTGCAGTTTCTCCAAATCACCGGCCGGCAAAACCAGTTCCGGTAGTTTTATAGCCTGTTCCCAGTTATCAGTCAATATATCGCCCCTTGGCTTTTAAATGTTCTTCAAAGGTTACCGAAAAATGATGGCTGCCATCCCCGCGGGCTACATAGTAGAAATAGTTGTGCTGCTGAGGATGCAGGGCCGCCTCTAGGCTGGCCAGGCCTGGGTTGGCTATAGGGCCAGGCGGCAAACCTGGATATTTATAAGTATTGTAAGGATTATTAATCTCCAAATCCGCATAGGTCACGATTTCTTTATGGTTGGGTAAACAATACAGCACGGTGGCATCGATCTGCAGTAACATACCTCGGGCCAAACGATTGTAAATGACCCCCGCTATGACTTCCCTTTCCGAGCCGACTTGAGCTTCTCTCTCTATTAATGAGGCTAGCGTAACCGTCTCATTAATAGTCAGGTCCGTTTGAGTAGCGGCAGCCGCCAGCTTTTCTTGCCAAAGGTGGTCGAATGTAGCTAACATATGCTGTATCATTTCCTGAGCCGTTATATCTTCTGGAGTTACATAAGTGTCTGGAAACAGAAATCCCTCCAGAGGATGATCCGCCTGAGCAGACACACCTTCCAGGAAGGCAAAAGAATAGTCTGCTCCTAAGGCCTCCTGCCACTCCGCCTCGGTAAAAAGACCCTGCTTGACAAATAATCGGCCCATCTGATCCACCGTATAGCCTTCAGGTATAGTGATGGACTGAGTTACCACAGCTCCTCGGGCAATATCTCCGGCTATATCGCCCACTGACTGACTGCGCTTAAATATGTAATGGCCTGCCTTCAACTGGCTGTCCAATCCTTCTCGGCGGCAGTAGGACAAGAAAGCGCTGGCACTGCGAACCAAACCTTCTTCTTCCAGCTGGATAGCGATCTCCCGCGCAGTGCTATTGGCTGGTATGCGCACATCTATGGGACGGTGATCAGCAGGATCTGCCGGCTCATACTGACGGTTCAAATAGGCATAACCCACCAAGATCACACCAATCAAGAAAATTAAGGCCAGCCAAATAGCAGGTCGAAGTCTAGGGTTCTTTTTTATCGAGATCTCACTCATTTCCTTCTCCTGAGTCAACGGGAGGTACCTCTTCTGTTTCGCCTGTTTCACTGCTGGGATCAGGCTCCTCTTCAGATGGAATGATCTGATCACCGGTCGGCGGGGTTTCAGTGTTAGTATCAACCTCGTCTATCGGTGTATCCAGTACCGGCCCGGTATATATCAGAGTATGGAGGGGTTTATAATAATCAGTCGCCAACTGACTACGTTGGGCGACATTACCATTTTCATCGTAAACCAGCTTAAAGGAACGGGCCACATAGCCCGGAAAGCCCTTGTGGTCGATTTTCTCCTCGCCCGGATCCAAGGTGAGATCTTCCTGGCGGATCTCCTCAAAGGGTATCACTTTATCAATAACGCTGGTAAGCTCAATACGCTTCTTGTTGCTCAAATGTCCATAAATGGTAGCGGTTATCTGACCGCTACCGGTAGCGGTACGGATATAAATGGGATGATCGGTATTGTTCTTAAACCGAAAATCCTGTATCCCCCAGGCAACGGTAGCATCCAGTCCCACCGGTACATAAACCACTGATAAACCGTGATTATGGCGCTCGACGATTTCCAGATCAGCTTTAAGAACTGAGTTATACAGGGTGGAAGATACCTGGCATATTCCACCACCCACACCTGGTTCAAATCTACCACTTACGATGACCATGGCATCCCGATAGCCAGTTTCAAAAGAGCGGGCACCCACCGTTTGGTTAAAGGAAAAAACCTCGCCCGGTTTTATCACCTGCCCGTTTATGGCTGATGCGGCCATTACCAGATTGTGGGTTCGATCTATCTCACCACTGTTATACCAGGTAGAAAAAGAAGACAGTTCCCCCATTACTTTAAGGTCTTCTTCACTGATGGATGGGTAAACCCGGTCAACTATTATCGGAATACTCAATTGCTCCGAAGAAGACCATTGAGTAGGCATTGGCTCCCAGGTGGCTTCAATATTTACTTGTTTCCCTTCCTTACCCGGCACCACAACCAATCCCAGGGCTCGATCAACTTCCAGCTGCGGATCAACCGGTGGCTGTCCTATCTGTTGATTCCACTCTTCAGCCAGTTTTTCCAGGATAGCCTGGTTATATTCTATCGGCGGGGCATAAGCAATCTCCCGCGCTCCGTCTAAATTAAATAGTTTAGAGCGGATACCACGTTGCTGCTCTTGTTCCCATATCTCATCGATAACTTTGTCGACGCTGGCTTTTTTGCTGATTTCACCCAGGGTAGTGCTATGAGAAAACTCCCGAAAATAAAAGTTAACTGGCGTTTGATATAAACTATTAAAGTGTTCTTCTATGTCAGAAGCCACTTGATACCGATCCTGTCCTCCCACCGGTACCGAAGCAATGTCAACACCAGGTAGGAATTGGTCAGTCTGATAGAAAAATTGGTAAAAATAAAGCACCAGGGCCGCAATTATGCCGGCGATCACCACCATAACAAAAACCAGCCCTCTTTTAAGTTTGTCGCTAATCAAGAGTTAACCCCCACAACCTAGAATGTAGTATAGCCTATTTTCCTCTTCCCCTATTATACGATATTATCATCTGTATCCTAGCAGTAGTTTAATAAGAAAAATGTCTAGGCCTGGCCTAGATGACGTGAAATACAGTTTTTCACAAAAAAACAGGGCAGAAGTCCCTGCTTCTCCCCTGTTTCACTATGTTTACAGTTCTTCTGCTTCCACCAGTTCCTGCCAAGCGTCAGCCACTCGCTCCCATTCCTCGTCGTCTTCTATATCACTCAGGAACTCATTGCCTTCCTCATCGTGAACTACTTTGAGAATGATAACCTCGATCTCTTCTTCATCTTCCGTTTCCTCTTCATCTTCCAGAGGAACTAAAACCCGGTAAACATCCTGCTCAATTTCCAGTTCCGCCAGCAGTTCAAACTGATGCTCTACGCCTTCGTCATCTACCAGAACCAGGATGGGATACTCTTCATCAAATATCTCCTCGTGGGTCATTACTTCACCTCATTTCGAAAACTAGTCACATTCTAATATTTACCTGCTTTACTTGTCAAACTTATGATTTTGAATTGTGGGCATCAAGATAACTCTGTAGGATGTAGACTGCCGCAACTTTGTCAATAACCTGTTTGCGTTTGCGCCTTGATAAATC
>CAZTZX010000028.1:15593-22280 GCA_964618175.1 uncultured Syntrophomonas sp.
TTCACCAGCTCAGGGCTAACAAAACACACAAATAACACCTTGCCATTGGCGGCTGACCCCAGTAAAACTACAGCCGTACCAAGTTTATCCCGCAGCATTTCAGCATTCTGACGCAGACTGTTAGCATCAGCTGCAGCTACCGCCTCGATCAGTACCTTAGCCTCGCCAACCGTTTCGGCCTTTTCGAGCAGATCCTGGCTGGCGGCTTTGGTCATCTGGGCTTTCAGGGTTTCCAACTCCCGCTCCCGTTCGCGCAACTGGTGATTCAATTGCTCCACCCGGTGGCTGACCTCCTGGGGAGTGGTTTTTAACAGCTGGGCAGATGTCTTCAGTTCCTGATCCAGGCTGTTAACGTACTGCCAGGCGCTGCGTCCGGTAACTGCCTCTATGCGGCGCAGGCCTGCCCCAACACTGCCTTCACTTAGAATCTTAAAAAAGCCGATCTGACCGGTGCTGGAGATGTGGGTTCCTCCGCATAGTTCCATACTGAAATCGCCCACCTGTACTACCCGAACCTGGTCATCATATTTCTCACCAAACAAGGCTACCGCACCCATTTTTCGGGCATCGTCTATCCCTTTAACGGCGGTGGTCACCTGATAAGCATTCCAAATAGCCTGATTTACTCGCAGCTCTATTTCCTTAAGCTCTTCATCACTTACCGAAGATAAATGAGAAAAGTCAAAACGAAGACGATCCGGTTCCACCAAAGAGCCCTTTTGCTGGGCATGCTCGCCCAAAACCTGGCGCAATGCCCGATGCAATAGGTGGGTGGCGGTATGGTTGCGAGCCGTATCCAAGCGCGGGCCGTTTTCTACCTTAAGCTGTACGGATTGTCCTTCTTGAAACGATCCGTCTACGACTCCCAGATGGATGATCCAGTCAGCGGTTTTATGGACCGCCCGAACTTCCATCACCCCATTAGGGCCCTGAATCACACCACTATCACTGACTTGGCCACCGCTTTCAGCATAGAAAGGAGTGGCTGCGCTTACCAGCATCAGCTCTCCTCCGGTTACCTGGGCGACCCGGGCCTCATTCTGCACCAGAGCCACAATAGTAGACTCCTCCTGCAAACGATCATATCCGGTAAATTCTACGGCCGGAATGGAAGCCAGCAATTCCGCTAAGAGAATATCCTGGACAAAAGCGGTTTCGCCCTGGTTGGCCTGGCGAGCCCTATTACGTTGTTCCTCCATCATACGGTTAAATCCAACCGTGTCCACAGTAAAATCGTTTTCACTGGCTACATCTTCGGTCAAATCCAGCGGGAAGCCAAAAGTATCGTAGAGCATAAAGGCTGCTTCACCATCAATAATATGTTCACCCCGCTGGCGGCTTTGCTGCAGGATCTCTTCTACTTTCTTGAGCCCTTCATTCAGGGTAACGAAAAAGCGTTCTTCTTCCATGCGAATGACCTGGGCTACAAAGTCACGGCGCTCACTTAAATAAGGATAGGCATCCTGCATTAAACTACACACTACGTCCACATTCTTATACAGGAAGGGCTGATTGATCCCCAGCAGTTTGCCAAATCGCACCGCCCGGCGCAAGATCCGGCGCAAAACATAACCCCGTCCATCGTTACTGGGCAAAACTCCATCCGCTATTAAAAATGTGCAGGCCCTACTGTGATCGGCAATAACCCGGAATGGGAACCCTTTTTCTCCCTGATCGTATTTTTGCCCGGTCAGGGTTTCGATCTGGGCAATCAGGGGCAGAAATAAATCAGTATCAAAGTTGCTGGCCACACCCTGCAGGATGGAAGTCAGCCTTTCCAGGCCCATACCGGTATCAATGCTGGGTCGCGGCAGAGGGGTCATGACCCCGGCTTCATCCCGATTGTACTGCATGAACACCAAATTCCAGATTTCCAGCCAACGGTCGCAGTCACAGTCGCCGATAGCACAGTTTTCGCCACAGGCATATTCATGGCCCCGATCAAAAATAATTTCGCTACAGGGGCCGCAAGGGCCAGTCTCTCCCATGCTCCAGAAATTATCCTTCTCACCCAAGCGAATTATGCGTTGGGGCGGTACGCCTATTTTATCAGCCCAGATTTGGGCAGCCTGGTCATCGTCCTTATAGACCGTAGCGATAAGTTGCTCGGGGGGCAGTTTGACTACCTCGGTCAAAAACTCCCAGGCCAAGCGAATAGCCTCATCTTTAAAATAATCACCGAAAGAAAAATTACCCAGCATTTCGAAAAAAGTATGGTGCCGGGGAGTCCGTCCCACGGTATCTAAATCATTATGTTTTCCGCCCGCTCGCACACATTTCTGTGAAGTAGTCGCCCGTATGTAGTTGCGGCGGTCTATTCCTAAGAACACATCCTTAAACTGATTCATACCGGCATTAGTAAACAGCAAGGTAGGATCATTTACTGGAACCAATGATGAACTGTCTACTATGGTATGGTTATGCTGCTGGAAGTATTCCAGGAAGGTTTTACGGATTTGGTTACTGGTCCACACGTTGGTAGCCTCCTCTTTCCCACTAGTAGTCTGTTAACCTAAACCTTTAGGTTTAACAGACTACAATAACTTGTCTACTTATTTTCTTTTATCTAAGAGGTTGTGTCAATTCCAGCCGAGATTACTCTACTAATTTCAGATACAGCCAGCCAATCAATACCTTCAATACAGCTGCCAACGGCACGGCCAAAAGCATGCCCCAAATACCCAAGAGTTTTCCGCCGGCCAGCAGGGAAAAGACTATTATCAGCGGATGTATCCCTAGTTTGCCGCCGATAACTTTGGGAGTAATTAAGCTGCCTTCCACCTGCTGAATAATTAATATGGCCAGGGCCATGTATAAACCTAGTTGCCAGGAGTCAGCCAAGGCTACAGCTACGGCTGGCACTCCACCCAGAAATGCACCGAAGTAGGGAATCAGGTTGGTGACGCCGGATAGGATCCCCAGCATAAGCGGGAACTTTACTCCCAGCAAAAGGGCCGCCAGCCCTACCATGGCACCTACAAAAGTAGCTACCATCAGATGGCCTTTGAAGAACTCAATAAGTACTATATCAATTGAAGAAAACAACTCTTGCGCTTCCCGGCGTCCGCGCGGAGAAAACAGTTTGAGAAAAGAATCCCGTATTTTTTCCCAGTCGGTAAGTACATAGAAGGCTAGAATCGGTGCAAAGACAATGGCCAGCATTTTGCTGAGAAAGCTGTATAGTCCCCCCACAAAATTACGTAAACCCTGGTACACAAATTCATTGACCCGGGAGATATTCTCTTTAACGATTTCCCCCAGCCGTACCGGGATATCCAGATTTTGCAGGCGGTCAGCCATATTTTGGGCCTCCTGGGCGTACTGAGGAATAACTCGCGCCATATCCGTCAGTTCCCGGATCAGCCCAGGCAAGGCAAAATAGAGCATCGTCCCTACCACCAGAAAAATGACCACATATAGCAGTAGAATTGCCCATACTCTCTTAAGACCTTGCTTTTCTATAAACTGAACCGGTCTAAACAGCAGATAGGCCAACAGGCCGGCCCAAACAAAAGGCATGATCACCTCGCGAACCCTATATAAAAAGTAAATGGTGGCTGCAACAACCACCAGTACTATAATCCAACGGCTTAAACGCTGGCTATTAAACTCTGCCACAGCTACCTCTTCAGCATCTCCTCAGCTGATGATCCGATATTACTGACCATATCCATGGCCCGTCTGGAGCGGGCTTTTATCTGGCGGGTCTGCTGATTAACCTTACCTTCATTATTAAGATAATACCAGGTACCGGCTACACCCAGCACAACCCCCATCAACATAGCTGACCATTCCCTCATAGTTCCACCTCCGTTTACATTAATCCCGATGAACGTTCCGTAGCTATCAAGGTGCCATCTTCGGCTACTTCATAGAGATTCACCTTGCCGCGATTATAATTAAACTCCATAAAACAGTTCCAACAATAATATTGGTCACTGCCTACTCGGCCCACTTGCATACCGCGACATATGGGACAACGAGTAATCAATTTAATCACTCCCTTGTTGCTCTATCAGACCACTGCTGATGCTTTTCCAGTGAACCTGCTCAATGGGGATCTGACAGCGTCCCTGCAGAATATCGCTCAATACCCCGGTTGAGACCTCAATTTCTCTCACTCTCTGATCATTGGATAAAAAGAAGTCGCTGACTGCCCCAATCTCCTTACCTTCCCCATCATAGATCCGGTCTCCCAATTTCCTTTCATATATCGATAATTCTTCCCCGTGTTGGTAGGATTTAATACTATTCAAGTCATGAATAATAACGGATTCGGGAGTAACTTCCAGGTCTTGGGCATTTACCATGCCAGTTTCCCATTCATCCGTCTCAACTATGACATAAGCCAGGCGCAGATTATCACCTATCACCGCCCGCTCTACCCGTCCCACTATCGAGGCGGTTGGTGCAAAAAACAGAGGAAGATTCTTTATATGCCGTATTCGCACTACGCCATCTCCTTTGTTATCAACAATAGTTTTCTCACCCGACCAAAAAAAATGCACCTTTAGGGAGCATTCTACGGTTAAAAAGAATTGTTCATTGGACAATATTTTGGCAGGAATAGTAATTTTAAGCGAGAATATAAACAATATCTAAAATATTTACATTTGGGGTGTTTTTATGCGCTTATTCATGGTCAAGAAGGTGTTTTTTGTCGGAGTAATAGTATTCTCGCTGCTGTGCTTTCCTCAGACCCTATCTGCCCAAGAGAATACTCTCCATATTTTCACGGGCACGGGCGCACCGGGGATAACCAATGGATCTCTTAACCAAGCAGAATTTTATTCGCCTTATGGATTGGCAGTGAATAATCAGGGCCATCTCTATTTGGCTGATTCCTATAATAACTCCATTCGGGTAATAGCCCATGGGGTTGTGGAAACAGTGGCGGGCAGTAATAATGGCCAGGATTCCTTGGGCTTCCCCCGGGGAGGCTATAAAGACGGTGCTGCGGCAGCAGCCCAGTTCAACCGGCCCAGAGCAGTGGTGGTGTCACCGCAAAACATAATTTATGTGGCCGATACCCAGAACCATGTTATCCGCAAAATTGCCGATGGCCAGGTTACCACATTGGCGGGCACAGGAAAGGCCGGTTATAAGAACGGTTCTGCTCTGGAAGCGCAGTTCGATTCCCCCAGCGGCTTAGCCCTGGATCAAAGCGGTAATCTTTATGTAGCCGATACCTTGAATAATGCTATCCGCAAAATCGACCCCGCCGGAGTTGTTACCACTTTCGCCGGCTCAAGCTCCGGAAATGCTGGCTACCAGGATGGCAGCATCGATACCGCCTTATTCAACGAACCGGCCGCTCTGGCACTGGATAAGCACGGCGTTCTCTACATCGCCGACACCGGCAACCAATTGATCAGAAAAGCCAGCAACGGGCAAGTACAAACCTTGGCCGGGTCACGGGGCACATTATTGACCGGTACTGACTACTATCAGGGCAGCTTCCAGGACGGTGCAGTCGATAAAGCAGCCTTTAATTTTCCTAAAGGTTTAGCTGTTTTGGATAATGGCCATGTGATAGTAGCGGACACTTGGAATAGTCGGGTGCGGGCTATTCTAACCAATGGCGAAGTCATTACTCTGCTGGGCACCGGCAAGTTCGGACGAGCCGATGGCCCGGTAAGTGCTGCGGTATTAGGCAGTCCCGTTGGTCTGGCAGCTTATAACAACAGTCTCTATATTGCTGATGCTGATAATAATCTTCTCTGGCAGTTGAACATAGAGCCTGATAATCTTCAACCAGCCCGTGCTGGTTTCGATCCTCCCTCCGACCAGATCCAGGTTTGGGTAAATAGTTCGAAAGTGCTATTTAACGCTGACAGTCAGCCTTACGTTTCCGAAGGAAGTACTATGCTGCCACTGCGGGCGATCTGTGAGAAGATGGGCTGGACAGTAGACTGGGTACAGGACGGTACCATCACGGTAACAGGTACCACCAGGTCAGTGACCTTCGCCGGCCAGGATGAGAATTTGTATAACAAAAATGGCACCACCATCGTGGGCTTGCGTTACCTGGCCGAAAGCATGGGCTGGATTGTAGACTGGGTACCCGATTACCGGGCAGTCACGGTACAGGAATAAGGAGTGTGAAGTGATGAAAAGGATAAGTTACTTATTGATAGTTCTTTTTATAGTAGCGTTAGCGATCCCCTCCCTTCCTTATACAGGGAATACCGCCTTAGCCCAAGACACCCTGAGGGTGGCCAAGATCCTAGATACCCAGGGAGATGTCAAAGTATTTAGAGCCGGAGGAGAAAAATCTTTTGCGGCCTATAAGGGTATGGGCTTGACCCAGGGCGACACCATCATTACCGGTGCCAACGGTAAAGTCACCCTGGAAGTAGATAAAGACAAGGAAATGAAGATTGGCGCCAATACTCAGCTGATGATCAGTGAATTAGTACAGTCTCTGCGCAATAATGCCGACAAATCATCCTTTAATCTCAAAGCCGGACAGGTCTATACCCGGGTAAAGAACCAACTGGCCCCGGGAGCTAAATATGAGATTCGCACACCTACTGCTGTAATGGGGGTCAGAGGAACCCAATTCTTCGTCTCCCTGTCCAACGGTGTGGCTGAGGTAGTAACCCTGGAGGGCCAGGTAGTAGTTACCATTTCCCAGCCGGTGACAGGCCCGGACGGCACAGTTACCATGCAACCAATACAGATCCA
>CAZTZX010000029.1:0-1923 GCA_964618175.1 uncultured Syntrophomonas sp.
GATCATAGCCATAGGGCAGCTTGAGCAGACAGCCCACATCATCATATATGACCCGAACATCGATTCCTTGCTGGGCTTTCTCCACCAGGATGTCCAGGATAGCCGACCACATCTTGCCTTGCTCAATTATGAAATACTCCAGAAAAATGTAGCGCTCGGCCTTTTTCAGCTCCTCCAAGAGGCATTCGAATTTCAATTCCCCGGAGGACAAATAATGGCTGGTGGTGCCGGTATAAACCGGGTAGTAACTATAGTCGTATATATAGCGGGCCTGGTTGGCCGCACCTGGGTGTTCCTTGTCCAACTGGTCTAAGATCTCCTGATCTTGACCGAGAGCATAAGTGGTCTTTTGGCCGATCAGCTCCATTTTGCGTTTGCTTTTACGACTGGATTTGTTGCCGCCAAACATCAGATAGAATATTCCCCCGAATATGGGAAACAACATAATGGGAATGATCCAGGCGATCTTATAGGCGGGATTGGCACGGCTATTGACAATTACCAAAACCGCAACCAAACTGACCAAGGCGAAGGCGCCATAAAAAGCCGCGAAATAGTTACTGAAGTGCCAGATAATTACTACCAATATGGCAAGTTGTACCAAGATAGCCAATCCGAATATTACTACCCGGCTGAATAGATTTTTTAATAATCTGCGCACAAAAATCACTTCAATTCTGTAGTCATTTCGGGTTAGCTAATTCTAACAGACTTTGCTGGTTAGGGCGTTCTATGTGCATTCCACAGCAGGAACTGTTATTGAGAAAGAAGGTGCTGGATGGGCATGTGGTTTTAGGGAAAACTCATCCGTTACTCTTTTCCAGCACATTTATCAAACGGTCTATTCTCTCCAGCAAGCCCTTCTGAAAAGCTAATTTTTGCCTGGTATACCAAACAATTGCCACTACAATAGTTATGGGAATTAACATATTCAATAGCGTCCACGTCAGGGCCCAGTTAACTGTAGATTCAGACATCAATTAAATACACCTCCCCTACCATCATATATATTGTCTGCTCTTATGTATACCTGTAGGGAGCAATACAGTTATAATAACAAGAGATGTAAACTGAAGGAACATCTGCTGTATTTAACGCCTTCAACTTAACTTAGCATAGGAGAGATAAACGCAGCATGGTTATTTTTGAGTATGAGCAGAATTCGTTGGAATATCTAAAGAAGAAGGATAAAAAGCTGGGTGCTGCTATCGAAAGAATCGGCAGAGTGGAGCGGCAAGTCATCCCCGATTTGTTTACCGCCCTGATAAACAGCATAGTCGGGCAGCAGATTTCCAAACAAGCCGCTGTTACCGTTTGGAATCGGGTGCAGGATCATTTCGGTGAAATAACTCCGGCCAGGGTAGCGGCTCCCCGCCCGGAAGAGATCCAACAACTAGGCATGTCACTGCGCAAAGCCACGTATATCAAAGGAGTTGCCGAGGCGGCCTTTGCGGGTAGTTTGGATTTGGATGAACTAAATAGCTTGCCTGATGAGGAAATAATAAAACGATTGTCCTCGCTTCATGGTGTAGGGGTTTGGACGGCAGAGATGATGCTGATATTTTCCCTGCAGCGCCCTGATGTAGTGAGCTGGGGCGATTATGCTATTCGCAAGGGTATGATGAATCTGTACGGTTTAGCCGACTTGAACAAAGGCCAATTCGATAAGTATCGGAAAAGATATTCTCCCTATGGTTCAGTGGCATCGCTGTACCTGTGGGAAGTAGCGGGGGGCCGCTGACCAGATAGGCAGGGGAAGTCTTACTTGCAAAGGTTTGATTCGCTCTGTCTTTCATTTATGATAAAATATATTGAAATCTTAATGGTTTGGAAATGCTGGATATCAGAAGATGGACAGCCAATTATTATAGGGAGGATGTTAAATGAATAAGGTTGAAAAGGCTCTCATGCATGCGCTATTTG
>CAZTZX010000029.1:2023-20661 GCA_964618175.1 uncultured Syntrophomonas sp.
TAGGGAGGATGTTAAATGAATAAGGTTGAAAAGGCTCTCATGCATGCGCTATTTGTGCACCTGCACCACAATACCGATAAGGCTATTGATTTTGGCCTTTTTAAGCAACTCAATGATAAAGTCAACCAGACCTGGCCATCAGCTTTGCTCGTCGGACCCGATGCCAATGATGATGCCGCCGTATTCAAGCTGCCTGATAGAGAAGGTCTGGTGGTGGCCAAGATGGAAAGCCACTGTTCACCCTGTGTGACCAGTCCTTACGACAGTGCCGCAACCGGCGCAGGCGGAGCCATGCGTGATGTCGTGGCTATGGGAGCCCGGCCGGTTTTCCTCTTGGATTTCATCGGGACACGTCCTCTGGAAGAAGAGGTTATCGTAGGCCCGTGTGGCTTTGATGGCAAATGCACCTGTGGAGAATGTCAGGTCATGACCAGCAAGGATAGAATCAATCTGATGTTAAAGGGTATTGCCGATATGTGCGGTACCATGGATGTTTTTGTGGTGGGAGGAGGATTCTCTACTTCCTTCAGCGATATAGTTCCGGCAGTAGTGGTGGCAGTCATCGGTCACCAGGTGACAGAGAAACCTTTGACCAAACCAGCCAAATCAGCCGGAGACAAAATTATCATAATCGGCGCCACCGACACCGATGGCAATGACACTCTGTTCCGGGCTGGCCTGGTGGATATCATGCATCCGGCCATAGCCGTGTTTGAAGAAGAACGGGCGACAATGGATGCGACTTTAGCGGCCTTTACGACTGGTAAGATCAAGGCCTGTTCTGACCTGGGTGCGGCCGGTATTGGGGCGGCTGTCTGTGAATCAGCCCGTTTTGGCGGTCTGGGAGCCAAAGTCGATCTAGCCAAGGTGCCAGTAAAGGTTAAAGATATCACTCCCGAAGAAGTTATGATTTGTGAAACCCAAGCGCGTATGCTGCTGCAGGTAGAGCCGGATGATGTGGAAGAAGTCCTAGCCGCTATCCGCACCCAAAATGGTGTAGCAGCTGCGGTGATAGGTGAAATTACCAGCGAAGATCATATGGTTTTCCAATATAATAATGACCAAATAGCCGTTATCCCCAATCATCCTTCACCCGAGCAACTAAAAGAGTTAGGCAACTAGGGGGAAAATGTAGGAAACAGGCAGAGTCAAGGGGACGTTGTTGCGATACGAAGTTGAAACCGGGTGGACAGGGTCGTCCACCCTTACCATATAGAACGCGAGTTGACACGTCTCTTATAAATGGGGGGGGAACAGGATGAAGAAAAAACTAGGCGGTGGCTTAATTCTGTTGATAGCTGCCGTATTGGTGTTCACACCTTATGTAATAGCCGATAATAATCCAGCTTCACTAACCATTCTTTTTACCCATGATTTACATGATAACCTGCTGCCTTATACGGTAGAAGAGGACGGTCAAGCCTTCGAGCAGGGCGGGTATGCCCGTCTACAGACTGCTGTTAACCAGGAAAGAGAAAAGGATCCGGACTTACTTCTGCTAGATGGCGGGGATTCTTCAATGGGTACTTTATTTCAGACCATCTTCAGTCAGGAATCGCCCGGTTTAAGGCTACTGGGACAAATGGGTTATGATGCTACCACTCTGGGCAATCATGAGTTCGATTTTCGCCCCGATGGCCTAGCTGGTAGCCTGAATGCGGCTAAAGCCAGCGGAGACCCACTGCCCCAAATATTAGCTGCCAACCTCCAGTATCCGGTAGATGCTGAAGGCCGGATCATTGGTGAAGATGTGCAGCAGTTACAGCACGCTATGTATGGATATGGAGTCAAAGATTACACCATACTGCACCGCAAGGGTTACAAGATCGGAGTTTTTGGCATTATCGGCGATAATGCTGTTTCTAATGCTCCCATGGCCGGAGTAGAATTTGCGGATCCGGTGGAGACTGCGCGCGAGATCGTGGCTAAGCTTGAGCAGCAGGAAAAAGTCGATATGATCATCTGTCTATCTCATTCCGGTACCGATAGTGATTTGGAAAAGTCGGAAGATGTGATTTTAGCCCAGCAAGTACCAGAGATCGATGTGATATTAAGTGGTCACTCCCATACCACCTTAACTGACCCCATAGTAGTGGGCGACACTTATATCTGCTCAGCTGGTCATTATGGAAAAAATCTCGGCAGGATCACTGTGCAGAACCAATCACCGGGGATCTGGTCACAGGCAGACTACGAACTGTTGCCTATGCGAGCGGATATTGCCGATGATGAAGCCATCAGCCAGCGTATCGAGGAATATAAAACCCTGGTGCATGACCAATACCTAAAGCGATTAGACCTGGACTTTGATGATGTGTTGGCTCACACCTCCTTCAGCTTTACACCGGTGGCATACTTAGAGGACATACATGATGAACAACCCCTGGCCAACCTGATCACCGATGCCTATATCTATACGGTACAACAGGCGGAGGGGGATCGCTACGAACCTATAGATGTGGCGGTTGTTCCTGCCGGTACCATCCGGGCTTCTTTCGTAAAAGGCAATATAACAGTAGCCGATGCCTTTAATGTGAGTTCATTGGGGATCGGCCCCGACAAGAGATCAGGCTATCCGCTACTGTCAGTTTATTTGACCGGTAAGGAGCTGAAAACAGCCTGTGAGGTGGATGCCTCGGTAGCGCCCCTTATGAAACCGGCCCAGTTGTATATGTCTGGTCTCACCTATACCTTTAACCCCCACCGTATTATCTTTAATAAAGTGACCGATGCTGCTCTGTTTAAATCAGATGGCTCCAAAGAAGAGATCCAGGACGATAAACTCTATCGAGTTGCAGCTGGACTGTACTCCGCCCAAATGCTCTCCATAGTAGGTGATAAATCCTTCGGCCTACTGTCTATCGTGCCTAAAAACAAGGAAGGGACTCCTATCACCGACTTTGAAGCCCAGATTATAAGAGACACAGCTAATAATGAAGTAAAGGAATGGGCCTCTTTGGCTAGGTATCTGCAGTCTTTTGAAGCTGTGGATGGGGTGCCCCAGATACCCGAATATTACAGTGAAAAACAGGGTCGCAAGATGGTTGACAACGATCCTTCGCCAGGAGCCATACTGGCTAAACCCAACAGTATAGCCTTAGCGTTTTACGGATTCTTTATAATAATCTTGCTGCTGGTATCATGGTCAGTGCAGGTAATTGTCAAACGCATACAAAAAGCTGCTAAACCTGGTAAACCTATCTAGGATCAGGGAGGTGATGTCTTGCTGCACATGATAAAACTGAGGACAGGGAAACACCAACAAATGCTGGATATTACGGCTCAGGTACAGGAAGTGCTCAGTCAGGAAGCTATCACGGAAGGTATGGCTTTAGTGTTCTGTCCGCATACCACCGCAGCTATCACTATCAATGAAAACGCTGATCCCGATGTGGTCCGCGATATTTTGCTGCGTTTGGAAGAGATGTACCCCTGGAGCCATTGCCAAGATCGCCATAGCGAAGGCAACTCCGCTGCCCACCTGAAAGCCAGCACCCTGGGAGCTTCAGAACTTATCCCCATAGCGTCCGGAAACCTGGTGCTGGGGACCTGGCAGGGTATATACTTTTGTGAATTTGATGGCCCGAGACCGCGGACGTGCTATATAAAGACTATCCCGGGCTAAGATGTAAGAGGGGACGGTTCTTTCTGTCATTTTGAAAAGCAATAACTGAAAACAACAGTTATCATGAAATGACAGAAAGAACCGTCCCCTTTTGCATCCAATATCAGAGGGAAAGATCCTTCGGTCGTTCCTCCCTCAGGATGACAATGACAGATAACTTGCGCGCAAAGGCCTGAATCCGGGAGATCCAACGGACTCAGGCCTTTTTTGGCTAACTGACAGAATGATCGAGGTCTACTCAAGCCCGCGGGCTTCACGGGCCAGCAGTACTGATTTGTGGGCGGAGTCAATGGCAATACCCAGGTTATTGATGGTTTCAGTTGGATTGTGGAAGCCGTAGCCATTAGTAACGGCCACGAAATCCAGGTACCATTGGGCTTCGCGGTGCAGTCGTTGCGCTTCTTCCAGCTTAGCCTGATCTACCTGGGGAGCGGCACTGCTGAGTTTTAGTTCATTTATAGCATCTACTACCGCATTGCCAGCCAGATCCTGTGTTTGGATAACTTGCGCTTGTATAGTTTCCACCCGTCCGGTCAGCCAATCAGTGCCATTGCGATGACAGGTAGTACAGCTTTCCTCAATATTATTCAAAGGACTTTGCCAGGTGTGGGAGCTGATTTTCTTATTGCCCACGCGGGTATAGGGCATATGACAGTCGGCGCAGGCCACTCCAGCTGACTGATGGGTACTGTCCATAAAAGTCTCATATTCGGCATGGCGCGGCTTTACCAAACCAGTGCCGGCATCCGGGTGCACCCATTCACTAAAGCCCTCTTCATCATAGTAAGTCAGTATTTGATCGGCCTTAATTCCCTTATCCCAGGGGAAGGTGACCTCTTTAGTCTCAGGTGCAAAATAATAGGTCACGTGACACTGAGCACATACTAAACTGCGCATTTCCTGGTTGGAGATACTGTCCAAGTCCCGGCCTTGTCTCTGCAGGGCATCGATCAAAGCAGGGCGGGTCAACCTCAATTCCATTGTTTGGGGATCATGACAGTCCAAACAGCCGATAGGTTCCACTATCTCATCCTTCAGGTCATCAAAGGTCATGAAGTAATACTGCTCTCCATATTTTTCTATGGTTTCGGGAATTTGAGTGGATTTACAGGTGAAACAAGAGGCACCTGCCTTTTTGCGGGCTGGGTCAACAGCGAGAATGTCTTCGATGGTATAGATATGACCGCGGGGCTCATTATACTCCTGGGCAAAACCAAAGCCGGCATAGATGGTTTTCAGATAGGGCTTGGTGTCAAAATGAGAAGGCTTATCCACGTTGGTGTAATTGGCCTGGTAGCTGTCCCAATGAGCTGGGTAATAGTGGGCCCAAGCTTCCGAATTGGTTTCATTAGCAGCTATTTCTCCGACAGGTCCTTCCAGGTCAACAGTATTATGGCGGTTAAATAGGAATACAGTCACCACCAATGCAACTAATAGAACTGGCACTGCAATTAACAGCAGCTTTTTGATCTGGTCTGAACTCAAGGTATCCTCCTCCTTGCCCATCATTTCTCATGAACGATCTCGTGATGACAATGAAAACAATAACCTCCGCTGTTGTAGCTGGTATTACCGATATCGGCCATGATATCCCCGTGACAGCGCATACAGTTATTTTGAATGACTTTCTTGCTGAGATCAGTAGTGCGGATCTCCAGCGGAATGGTGTTAGTAACTACACGATACAGGTCGCGTGCTCCCGTATAGGCCGCGAAAGCACTGCCAGTAACTAATCCATGAGGATCGTGACAGTCACCGCAATTGGCATAGTTGGCATGGGGTGAATGGAGATAGGTTGAGACTTGCTCATCCATCGCATGGCATACGCCGCAGAATTTAGCTTCCGCCAAACCCAATGCCGGTATTTTGGTCATCAGCATCATGGCAAACCCAGCTACAGCTAGAAGTACTAGCCATTTCAGCTTGCTGCTCATCTAACCAGCCACCATTTCCTTTCAGATTAAGTATGGATTTGTAATAGCATACCATAGAATATGCCAATTGGGGTCAGCAAGTTGCTGAATTTGTGTCTCCTTTATTACCGATAACAGGAAAATAGCGATTTGTAGAAAATTACTATATACAATAGTATGACGGTTTTCTTGACACCCTAAGATGAATGATCAGGATAAAGGTGTCGAGTAAACCGTCCGCCTAGCCTTTGCATTATCCTCCCATCCTCTCTCTATCCCAACATCGATTAAATTTTCAAAACCAGATGTCCTTCGAGTAGTTTTATGTTATATTATGTGTATATATAGCATATATTAGTTAGTTTTAGTTGGGTCATGTTTATTTAGCCTAGAGTGATGATCTGTCTGCTAACCTTAATTTTAAACAGACTCAAAAATACAGGTACATATTGAAGGCAAGGAGGGTAGTTGTCAAGCCGATATTAAAAATGGATCGTAATGGGAAAGAGGAGGGCATAAGGATGATAACTTTTCGTTCCAAGGGAAGGGTTTGGTTGGCTGCCAGCTTGATTCTTGTATTTTTAGCAGTGGGTATGGTAGGATGCGGTCAGGAGGCGGAGCAGGAGCAAGCAGCGCCGCCACAAGAAGTTGCTGAACCGGTTGAGCTTTTGGTATCCGCAGCGGCCAGTCTGACTGATGTTGTCGTCGAATTGGAAAAGGCATACCAAGCAGAACACCCTAATGTAACCTTTACATTTAATCTGGCTTCTTCTGGTAAACTGCAGCAGCAGATCGAACAGGGTGCCCCGGCAGATGTGTTTATTTCGGCCGCCCAAAACAAGATGGATCTCCTTGATGAGAAGGAATTGATTGTCAAAGAAACGCGCCGCGATCTTCTGAAAAACAGACTCGTCTTGGTAGTTGGCCAAGACAATACTACTATCAATGGGTTTGATGATTTAGCTAATGCTAGGGTAATTGCTCTGGGTGAACCGGATTCAGTACCGGCAGGAAAGTATGCCCAAGAATCGCTTACGGCCACCAATCAATGGGATCAGCTGCAGGACAAGATGGTTTATGCCCAAAATGTGCGCCAGGTTTTGGCTTATGTGGAGAGCGGCGATGCCGAAGCCGGTTTGGTTTATCAAACTGATGCCCACATATCTGATAAAGTTAAAATAGTGGCCCAGGCTGATGAGAGTACTCATTCATCTCTGGTTTATCCGGTAGCGGTGGTAAAGGCCAGCCAGAACCAGGAAGCATCCGGGGATTTTGTGGATTTTCTTTTCAGTGATAAGGCCCAAACGATTTTGGAACAATACGGTTTTACTCCGATAGAACAATAAGTACTTAAACTTTGAATGGAAAGTATGATAGTGATGGATCTAGCACCACTTTGGATATCATTAAAAACAGCATTATTAGCAACTGCCATCACCTTTATCGTCGGTATCGCGGTGGCTCGCCAGATGGCAAGCAGGGAATTCACTGGAAAAAGCCTGTTGGACGGCATTTTTATACTTCCTCTGGTATTGCCTCCCACGGTGGTAGGATTTCTTCTGCTCTACGTTTTCGGGCGCAACGGGATACTGGGTAATTTCTTTTTTGAAATGGGGCGACAGGTGGTTTTTTCTTGGTCCGCCACGGTTATTGCCGCGGTAGTTGTGGCTTTTCCTCTCATGTACCAGACGGCTCGGGGTGCCTTTGAACAAATTGACGCCAATATTGAGGATGCGGCCCGAACGTTGGGAGCATCGGAATGGACGGTTTTCTGGCGCATAACCTTACCCCTGGCTTGGCCAGGCATAGCTGCCGGCACTATTCTAGCGTTTGCCCGTTCCCTGGGAGAATTCGGGGCTACCCTTATGCTGGCCGGTAATATTCCGGGAAAGACCCAAACTATACCCATAGCTATTTACTTCCTGGTGGAAGCAGGCAAATCACAACAAGCACTGACCTGGGTGCTAATCATAATGGTGATATCACTGACCAGTATCGTGGGATTGAATTACTGGAAAAAGTATCAGCAACGCCGTGTGCAGCCTCTGAAGCGGGAGGTGTTAACTGATGCTTGATTTTTCCATCAGAAAGACCCTGCCTGAATTTAAGCTGGAAGTGGCTTTTCGTTTAGATCGTGAAATCATGGCTATTCTCGGGCCTTCCGGTTGCGGGAAAACCATGACCTTAAAATGCATTGCTGGGCTGATGACTCCTGATCAGGGTCATATCAGGTTGAACCAACAGATTCTGTTTGACAGTGAGCAAAGCATCAACCTTCCCGCGCGCCAGCGCAACATCGGGTTTCTGTTTCAAAACTACGCTTTATTTCCCCATTTGACCGTTTTCGATAATATAGCCTTTGGCATACGCAGTCTGCCGACTGCCGAGCGCCAATCCCGGGTAGAGGAACTTTTGCCCCGCATGCGGCTGGAAGGTCTGGGACAGCGCTTCCCAGCCGAGCTATCCGGAGGACAGCAACAAAGGGTGGCTTTGGCTCGGGCTTTAGCTGCCGAACCGCAGGTATTACTGCTGGATGAACCGTTTTCCGCTCTGGATACGATAGTTAAGCAGCGTCTGTCCGAAGAATTGTTGGAGATCCAGGAATACTACCGGGTACATGTGCTTTTTGTCACCCATAACCTGGCCGAGGCATACCGCTTAAGCAGCAAAATGGCCATTTACGAGGCAGGCTCTGTACTGCAGTGGGGAGACCGACAGAGCATTATTGAACACCCTGCCAGCAGGCAGGTAGCTCATCTGACCGGGATGGAAAACATATTCCCAGCCCGCATAAGACAAGTCAGGGGATCCCGGTTACAGCTGAATGTGGCGGGTTCTAATCTGACCCTATCAGCTGAAAACTTGGCAGAAATAGAGTTGGATCAGACGATAGCTGTTGCTATCCGTCCCGAGTATGTGAGCTTAGCGGCCAATGAAGGGGACAACTGTATAGCAGCTCGGTTGTTGGAGTGTACCGAGGAGCTTTCCTTGTTTAGCTGTCGTTTTGAATTGGAGTCCGTCCCAGACCAGACTGACATTAAAGTCTGGGTGCCCAAGACTGTCGAAGTTCCCCTAGTCCCGGGAGACTCCTATCGCCTCTATTTCCCCCCCGAAAAGCTGGTTCTGATAACTGCCGACATCTGATAAGGTATCAGCACGATGCAAGCGGGGACGGTTCTTTCTGTCATTTCATGATAACTGTTGTTTTCAGTTGTTGCTTTTTGAAATGACAGAAAGAACCGTCCCCGCTTGCATCTATACCTTATGTGTAAGATTCTGATATGGTTAGCGGTACTATATATTAAGCAAATCTGGATGGGAGGCAGTAAGTGTGCGCAAATATGTAGCGATTATGCTGGTAGTATTTATTACTATGCTAGTAGTAGGATGTGGAGCCTCATACGACCGATCACCTTTTGATGGACCAATTACTTTGGCCGGTGTTAGCTTGGGTGATAGTATTGATCAGGTCGAGCAAAGCTTAGGGGATGACTATAGGAGCGAAATCTTGCATGCTGATGGAAGCTGGTACGGAGAACCAACCTCCTGCTGGTATTACGGTGATGATAATATCGAGATTGTCATAGGAGAAGAAAGCGGTACCGTATTACAGATCAATGTTTATGACGAATACTCAACCTCTGCCGGAGATCAGGTCGGAGATAAAGCTGAGCAGGTCTTGCCTGCCTATGAAGAAAACTATCCGCTAGCTAAGGATCACTTTGAAGGCAACGATCTTCCCGGATGGTTTGTAGTGGGGGAAGGGCAGTGGCTGATTTTCAACTTCGAGGATGACGGAACTCTCCTTAATCAATCCATTGCCTCTGATGAAAAAGTTGCATCTATTCACCTGGTTTACGAAAAGTTTATGCACTAATGCATCCTTTACTTGCCGCAATTTAGGTGCTATTCTGCAGTTAACAGAATTATTTACCAACCAGTCTTATAATGGTTAAAACATGGAGGGAATATGTGCCTAATACTATTTGCTTATGAGAGTCATCCTAAGTATAGACTAGTGGTAGCCGCCAATCGGGATGAGTTCTATAGCCGTCCCACTTCACCGGCAGGTTTTTGGCAGGACAATCCACAGATTCTGGCGGGTCGGGACTTAAAAGAAGGCGGCACCTGGATGGGCATTACCACCCGAGGACGCTTTGCTGCCTTGACCAACTACCGGGATCCGTCCCGCAATAAAAAAACGGCTCCTTCCCGGGGTCATTTGGTGCATAAATTTCTGGACAACACTATGACTCCATCAGCATATATCGACCAGATCCCTGATGCAGGTCGGGAGTATAACGGGTTTAACCTGCTGATCGGCGAACATGACTCCCTCTATTACTATTCCAACCGCGAGCAGATCCTACGCCCGGTGTCTCCCGGAATACATGGATTGAGCAACGCCTTGCTGGATGATCCCTGGCCCAAAGTGATCAAAGGAAAACAGGAACTAGGGGCGGCTCTGCAGCATAACCAGGTCGAGCCAGAAAAGCTCTTTGCCATCTTGGCTGATCAAGAGCAGGTCGAAGACCAGGATCTACCCCAGACCGGGGTAAGCCTGGAAATGGAAAGAGGCCTGGCACCCGCATTTGTCAGCATGCGCGGCTACGGAACCAAGACATCTACAGTCCTTTTGATAGATCACTCTGGGCAGATTAGCTTCTGGGAAAGAAGCTTTACTGAGGAGAGGCCCGATGTTTGGAATGAAGTGTACCATGAGTGTACATTCCAGCCATAATAAGGAATCGGATATATCAGGATCGGCATGAATAATAAATAGGATAGCTACCCAGCCAAGACCCACCCACCCGGGCCTTAGGCCTGCCCGGTTGGCATCAAGGCCATTTAGGCGGTGGTATTTGTCTGGCTAATTTAGGTTGCCGCGGTGGCTCACCGTTATAATAGGAGTGACTAAAATGGAGAATTTGCAGGAGAAACTAGCGCGTTTGATGAGGGGACGCTACGGTATTGATCAGATGTATTATGCCCTGGTGACGGTGGCCTTTGTATTGCTGTTTGCTAATCTCATTATCCGCTCTGTTATCCTGGAGGTCATACTGTGGATAGTGATTTTCTGGATAATTTACCGGGCCTTTTCCCGCAATATTTATAGCCGGCAGGTGGAGAACGAAAGATTCCTTAAGATTTGGAATCCCATCAAGAAGCAGGGTTCTCTGGACATACGCAGACTAAAGGACATAAGAACTCATCGTTACCGCACTTGTCCTCATTGCCAGAAAGTACTGCGTTTGCCGCGCAAAAAGGGAACTCACAGTGTAACCTGTCCGGTCTGTCACCAAGAATTCAAAGTCAACATACCTTGGTAGCCCGCAAGTCGGGGGAACAAGTTAGGGGACGGTCCTTGGACTTGCGTTTTAGCGCAACTGTGCAATCACTAGATTAAACATCATAAAAGCGCAAGTCCAAGGACCGTCCCCTAACTTGCGCCGAATCTTTACTGTGCCGGAGGGAAAGATCCTTCGGTCGTTACTCCCTCAGGATGACAGATAAAGAAAAGTCGTTCCAGATGAGATAAAAGGACTTCTTCAACGGTTTCGAACCGACCCCGGGCCTGCCGACGAAGTATGCCAGGAGAATGGAGATAATGCCATGGAAGAACTGATCAAAACCTTTTACGCTAACCGCGATCCCCAGCGGGCCATCGGTATGGCCGCCTATATGAAGGATCAGTTTTCCTTTCTGGGGATACCTCGGCCGGAGCGGTCTACATTGCAGAAGGATTTTATAAAAAGAGCTCGGCGGCAGGGAAAGGTTGAGTGGCAGGATGTTTACAGGCTATGGGACTTGCCGGAAAGAGAATTTCAGTATGCAGCTCTTGATTATCTGGTTGCCCTGAAAGACAAACTGCAGTCGGCGGATATATATCACTTGCAGACCCTGATCGTCCTGAAATCATGGTGGGATACGGTGGACAAACTGGCCGCCAGTCCTGTGGGAAGCATTTGCCTAAAACATCCCGAGGTGGTACAGAACTGTCTGCTGCCCTGGGCAGACAGCGACAATATCTGGCTGGCTCGAACTGCTATACTGTTTCAGTTGAAGTTCAAGAGCAAGACCGACACCGATGTCTTGTCATCGATTATCAAACCAAACAGCAACAGTAAAGAGTTTTTTATTAACAAGGCGATAGGCTGGGCTCTGCGGGAGTACTCTAAAACCAATCGGGAATGGGTGCGGGAGTTTATAGACACTCACACTCTGGCGCCCTTGAGTGTTCGGGAAGCTTCCAAATATTTATAAAAGGGAAGGTGGCCGGACTCCATTACTGTTGTTTCAGCGCTTCATAGGCAGATAGTAACAATTGTATTAGACGAGGTAAAACATGAATATTTCATACATACGGCGCAGTAATTTAAGGCGAGCAATTTATCTGGTGGTCTGCTTACTCATTTCGTTTCTAGCCATAGGTTGTGCGATCAGTCAGGACGATGCCAACACTGTCCGGGTGATCCGGGTAGTGGATGGGGATACTGTAGAAGTTAACATCCAAGGAACCAAAGAAAAGGTTCGCTTGATAGGAGTAGATACTCCCGAAACAGTTCATCCCACCATAGGAGAGGAGCCCTATGGTATAGAAGCCAGCGACTTCACCAAAGAGAAGCTGACTGATCAAACTGTTGAACTGGAGTTTGATGTGGAGGAAAGGGATCGGTATGGCCGGCTCTTGGCTTACGTCTGGCTGGATGGAGAAATGTTTAACGAAGTACTGCTTTCTGATGGATATGCCCAGATAGCCACCTATCCTCCCAATGTACGGTATGTGGAGCGCTTCCAAACTGCTCAGCAGGAGGCCCGTGAGGCCGAGCGGGGATTATGGGGGGTAATAGACGAAGAGCCGGTCACGGCTCAAAAAGAACGCCTTGAGTCCAGCAATTGGCTAGGCAATGCCAATACCAAGAAGTTTCACTACCCCGACTGTCAGCACGGACAAAAAACCAAATCATACAACCAAGTGTGGTTCGACTCCCGGCAGGAGGCCATAGATGCGGGATATGAGCCCTGCGGATCCTGTAAACCATAAATATGGGAGGCCGCCGGGGAGGATCCCCCGCGACTACTGAACAAGTGCGCGGAGCGATCTGGGCAACGCCCCCTACCACCTTACCCATTCATTCCGGCACAAGTCTCGGGAAGACCATTATAATTGTCATCCTGAGGGAGGAACGACCGAAGGATCTTTCCCTCTGTTACCAGTAAAGATTCTTCGACTTCGTCTCAGAATTTGCACGGCTATAAACCCACCACGATGAATGAAAATACTTCCTTGGAGGTAGGGGAGGCTTTAGCTACATCGATTGTATCCGAAAGGATACATCAGAAGTCCCCGGAGGGGGCCTCCCCTCGGACGCCTTTCAGGCACCACCGATGTTCACTCCGCTCACTACTAATGTCGCTAAAGTTTCCGCTACTGCTTAGGTGAGAGGCATTTTCATAGCAACCTTAGTTGTATCTGCAAGGATACATCAGAAGTCCCCGAAGGGGGCAATGACAGACACTTTTTTCCCAGTCTTGGACTCCTGCTGTGTCATCAACTTTAGGATCGTCAGTATCATTCCTCGTAACCACCTGAATGGTCCTGCAGATACTGGCCCAGATTGAGGGCCCGGTAGCCGCGTTTACCGATCTCCTGCAAAAGGATCGGTAAAGCCCGGGTGGTGGAAGGGGTTACCTCGTGCAGAACAATTATGGCTCCAGGCTGAATATTCGCCAAAACATGATCAATTATCTGTTGGGGTAAAGACTGATAATCGCGGGGATCCACTGACCACATGACATTCCATCGAAATCCCACTGAAGCCGCTGCTTCCAGCACCTTATTGTTATAAGCCCCGTTGGGCGGACGGAAATAAGGCCAGAACCGTCCCGTGGCTTCATTGATCAGTGCCTTGGTCCCCTCCAGCTGTTGGATGATTTGCAGGCGTGATAATCTGGTCAAACTGACATGGTCATAGCTGTGCACCCCAATATCATTACCTGCCTGGTAAATGTCATTTAGCAGACCGGGATCTTTTTCGGCCTGTTTGCCCAGAATGAACCAGGTGGCCTGGCTGTCATACTTCTGCAAAGCCTCTAGAGCCAAAGGAGTGAAGACCGGTTCCGGTCCGTCATCAAAGGTAAGAAAGATAACCTTGTCATCTGTTTCCACAAAACGGATAGTGGATATAGCTGCCACAACACATACCCCCCATGGATGCTATACGCTTACCTGGACACGGGCATATACGCCCAATAGTTGACCTCTCTGTAATACCTATGCCAAAGCTGATGTTAATAATGACCAGCTTGCGGAATGATTGCGGCCTGGTCCGTCTTATGCCTAGCAATAACTGCTACTCCGCTACCCCATTTCGCACCCCTAAAAACTCCCTCAGCCCGCATTTACCTTATGTTACCTTTGACGCATTTTTACTGGCAAAGTTAGAATAATTGTATATACATAGAATCGAGATGAAGAAGCCGGTGCCGTAAAAAGCCGACATAAGGAGTAAGTAATGCAATACATATCAAATCGCATAACCATGCCACTGACACTTGGAATTGTCGCTGTCCTATTACTGTTGGTGTTTAAGTTCGCCTATGCTTCCTCGCCACCCCTGGTGGAAACCGGGGAATTCAGCCTTAACCAGAACCAGAATGAGGCCACATTGATGGGTACCATAACCGATGCGGGCGGCCAGAATATCAACCAGTACGGCTTTATATGGGGGACAAGCCCTGATCTAAAAAACGCGGAGACCGTTACTATTCCGGCAGATGCAGAAGGCTTTGGAGCTGAAATAGTTGATCTGCTGGAAGGCACTACATATTATTATCAAGCCTTTGCCGTCAATAGCAAAGGATTCGGTCAGGGAGAAATTAAAAGCTTGGCTGTACCAGAAAACCAGGCTCCCACCATTGCCATCAATAGTCCGGCCGATCGATCCGCCGTTACGCAGGGAGAAACCATATCGATGACGGCAAGTGCCAGCGATGAGCAACAAGTGATCAGCATTATTCTGGAGATAAATGGTTCAGTATGTTCGGAAGTCCGGAGTGAAAACCTGGATTACAAGTGGGACACTGGTAAGGTGAAGCCGGGTACATATGAGATCAAAGCCACCGCTTCAGATGGCAAAATAAGCTCTGAGAAAGTGATAAGCCTGGAGGTCCAAGCGAAGCCTGAGAAACCGGTGCAGGTTGCTGCCGTAGTCACACAACCATCGGGCAAAGCCACCCCGGACATATCTTCACGGGGGACAAGCTCCAGCTATAAACCAGCTTTCAACAGTAATTATCCTAAGCTGAGCAAGGTCAATGGGTGTTTTGGACAGTTTCGCTATCGAGATACCTATGAGGGACGGATAGAAATAGATCGTCAGTGGGTAAAAGAAAACATAGTAACCATCACCCTGCCCGGTATAAACCGTCAGGTGCAGGTACATAAAGATGCCGCGGGAGCATTCATAAAAGCCTTTACCTATATCCAAAATGGCTCAGCCAATATAAACGGCAAAACCGTGCCCTTGACCAGCCTAATACGGACTATGGACGGTACCTGGGTGCCCCGTCATATAGGCTGGTCCGCCAGCCGCTCGTTAAGCAACCACTCCTGGGGAACCGCCATCGACATCAACGCGAGCGATCACTATCGCTGCGTAAACCCAGCTAAAGAACCCCATGATCCTAATTTGATCCTCTGGGAAAAAGCCTTCCAGCCCGCCGGCTTCAGCTGGGGCAACAGTTACAGTGACGCCATGCATTATGAACTGCTGTGGTAGGCGTTAGCCTGCGGGTCTGCCCTGTAGGGGTAGGGGTCGGTCTCCGTGCCGACCCGCGCAGGCTTGCCACAGGATATGGATGAGAATATCCATTTATTCCTTCGCTTTCACATTAACCGTCCCCTGCCTTCGAGGAAAAACAAGGCAAAAGAACCTTCCGAGACTGCTGAAAAAGTACATGCAAATTCTGAGGCGTAGCCGAAGAATCTTTATTGGTGCCAGAGGGAAAGATCCTTCGGTCGTGCCTCCCTCAGGATGACACATAAAAGGGTACTTTTCAGCAGTCTCGAACCTTCCCCATGCCTATGCCTATCATCTTTCTATCCCAATCTTGGTTACATATTCCTGCCCTGTGATACAATAAGATAATCGTTTAGAGAGGTATATTGCATTATGAAATCGTTAGTGTTAGCAGAGAAACCCAGCGTAGCCCGAGAAATTGCCCGGGTTTTGAAATGCAGCAGCAAAAACAAAGGCTATATGGAAGGGCCAAATTATGTAGTAACCTGGGCCCTGGGCCATCTGGTCACTCTGGCGGAACCGGAAGAATATGACCAGAAACTGAAAGAGTGGCGCCTGGAAGATCTGCCTATGCTACCCGGCAAAATGAAGCTGAAGGTAATTCGCCAAACCTCCCACCAGTTTCAGGTAGTGAAGAAGTTAATGAGCCGGGGAGATATAAAGGATCTGGTAATTGCCACCGATGCTGGCCGTGAAGGCGAACTGGTGGCCCGCTGGATCATGGAAAAGGTTAACTGGAAGAAACCTTTCCGGCGCTTGTGGATCTCTTCCCAGACTGATGCGGCCATACGGGAAGGTTTTGCGCATCTGCAGCCCGGCCCCACCTACAATAATCTTTACGATGCCGCGGTCTGCAGAGCGGAGGCTGATTGGCTGATTGGGCTGAATGTGACCCGCACCTTGACTTGTAAATATAATGCCCAGCTGAATGCCGGGCGTGTACAGACACCGACTCTGGCTATGATGGTTCAGCGGGAAAACGAAATAAAGAATTTTAAGCCGGTAGATTACTGGACTATAAGGGCTGACTTTGGAAGCTATTTTGGAGAATGGCGAGGAGTCAATGGCAATCGCATCTATCAGCACACCCAGGCAACCGATATAGAAGGTAAAATAAAAGATCAGACCGGTACTATAAAGGAAGTCAAAACCGAGGCCAAAAGTGAACCCCCGCCCCTGGCCTATGACTTGGCCGAACTGCAGCGGGATGCCAATCGACGCTACGGTTGGCCGGCACAGAAAACCTTATCCATCCTGCAGGATCTGTATGAGCGGCATAAGCTGGTTACTTATCCCCGCACTGATTCCCGCCATATAACCACCGACCTGGTTCCCACCCTGGCAGCCCGGCTGAAGGGAATGGGGGCCGGGCCCTATGCGGCACTGGCTAAACCTTTGCTGGGCAAGCCGCTGAAACCTGGCAAGCGTCTGGTAGACAACAGCAAAGTATCAGATCATCATGCTATTATTCCTACCGAACAGCCCTTGAATCTGACCGCTTTGTCTGAAGAGGAAAAACGCCTTTATGACCTGATAGCGCGCCGCTTTTTGGCAGTATTGTATCCCCCTTATAGATATGATCAGACCAGCATAATTACCGTCGTTAAGGGGGAGAGTTTTTATTCACGGGGCAAAGTAGAAACTGACCGGGGCTGGCGGGCAGTACAAACCGTGGTGCGCGATAAGGAAACCGATAATGACGAAGAGCCGGAACAAACTCTGGCTCAGCATGATAAAGGTCAAACTGTGCCAGTCAAATCAGTAAAATCGCGGCAACAGAAGACCAAACCTCCGGCACGCTACAATGAAGCTACTCTGCTGACCGCTATGGAGAATGCCGGGCGACTAATCGAAGATGAGGAATTAAGAGAGTCTATTAAGGGCAGCGGGCTGGGTACACCGGCTACCCGGGCGGAAATAATAGAGAAACTGATCCATGCCAGTTATATTGAAAGGCATGGCAAGGAACTGATACCCACCTCCAAAGGGACGCAGTTGATCGGCCTAGTGCCTGCCGCTTTGCGGTCACCTGATCTGACTGCTCAGTGGGAACAACAATTGACCGATATTGCCCGCGGTCAAGGGCGCAAGACTAAGTTTATCAATGACATTCGCCAAGAAGCAGCACAAATGGTAGCCAAAGTGAAAGATGATGCCGGAGTTTACAAGGCGGATAATGTATCCAAAACCAAATGTCCCCGCTGTGGCCGCCCTATGTTGATTGTAAATGGTAAAAGGGGTCGTATGCTGTCCTGCCCAGATCGCTCCTGCGGCCACCGTCAACCGGAAAAAGAAGATCTATCCGGTCGCTTAGGAGGATCCAGCCGGGCGACCAAAAGAATGATCGAGCAATACAGTGACAAGGAAGAACTGGGTACCAACTTAGGTGATCTCTTAAAAGCCGCCCTGGATGAGAAAAAGGGCAAGGGAAAATAGGGGAAGATGCGCCGCAAGTTAGCGCAAGTTCGGGGACGGTCCTTCAACTTGCGTTTTAGCACAGCCTTTAGTTATCCGAGAGTTAAATCAAAACGCAAGTTGAAGGACCGTCCCCGAACTTGCGTGGAGAAAGTTTCGGAAAGTAGGTAATAACCATGGCTTATTACTATTATTTACCCATAGCTCTCACTATTGTTGCCAATGTTTTCTATCACATCTGCCAGAAATCGATGCCGCAGAATGTTAATCCCATGCTGGCCTTGATCATTACCTATTTAACGGCAGCGCTATTGTGTGTATTTATCCTGAGCTTCAGCCTCAAAGGACAGTCCCTGGCGGTAGAAATGGGGAAGCTCAATTGGGCTCCTATTGCCCTGGGGGTAGCTATCTTTGGGTTGGAACTGGGTTTCTTTTTAGCCTATAGAGCCGGCTGGAACATCAGCCTGGGGGCACTTATTTCCAATATATCTGTATCTGTTCTACTCATTCCTATTGGGGTGGCAGTATACAAAGAAGCCATAAGCACCCAGACGGCAGCAGGCATAATCCTCTGCATTGCCGGTCTCATTTTAATAAACACTAAATAAAGGAGAGACAGGGGACTGGAAAAGGCGGGTAGGGGGCGATGCCTACATCGCCCCGCACGGTCGTATATCATATGCTGTTATTACCGATGTCTCTGCCCAAGCCATGTTCTTATGATGGTCTCATCGATTCCCAGGAAAACGGCGATGTGGGCATCGTCCCCTACGAACTTCTGCAGCAGTCCCTTTGTATAGAGATTGCTGCGCTACGCTCGCAACCTCAGTAATGAAGTATTCCTGAAGGGAATTGAAATAAGTGGTGCCCGCAAGGGTGCAA
>CAZTZX010000030.1:0-19614 GCA_964618175.1 uncultured Syntrophomonas sp.
ATTTTAAACACCCGTTTCGGACAGCAGGTTAAAGCGGTAGGTGGCGATACTGAAGCAAGTGCGGTGCTTGGCATTGATGTGAACCTGATCAGAATAAAAGTAATTATAATATCCACTCTACTGGCTGCTTTAGGCCAGTTGGTGTACCTGCAGAACATAGGCATGTTTGATGTTTATACAGCCCATATGAATGCCGGAGTTATTTCTTGCGCGGCCCTTTTAGCAGGCGGGGCGACTATTACAAGTGCTAAAATAAGGCATGCACTTCTGGGGATCTTCCTTTTTCATACCCTTTTTATTGTCTCACCCCAGGCCGGGCAGAATTTGTTCAACAATGCTGCATTGGGCGAGTATTTCCGCAGCTTTATAGCCTACGGAACTATCGCTTTCGCTTTAATTATCAATGTAAAAAATGAGAACAAACAGTATCCTGGTTAATTTAAATATGTGGGGAACGATCCCAGTGTCGATCCGAATCAGTGATAGTGATTATATAAATTTGCCGCAACGCAAATTAGGCTCCTTTTACTATTAACACCTGTCCGTCCTACTCCGAGGGCGGACTATTTTCATATTTGACGATTTTGCCTCCAACAACAAATCGCCAAGACTACCAGCCGCAAAAGTTGAAGAACTGCATGATACCTAATATAATGTGAGTGCATTATATGACGCTTGAGGCAGCCCTATCAGCCTGATTGCGACAAAAGCAGGTTTTGATAATCGGGCAGGTAAACACTACTACAACAACGGGAAGAGGCTGGGGGGACGTTGGAGTTGGATCTGCCGGAAGATAAAAAACGAATTCTGTAGAAGTGCAACAGGGAAACGTCTTAACACCGCTGCAAAAGTCTTCTGAATGTTTCCCCAATATGCTATCTTGGTTTCAATAAGAATAATAGCTGTAGTTTGAGTTGATTAAGGAGTTATTACATATGAATCCTAGTAAATTGCACCTATTCATTATAGCGATCCTCCTCATGGTATTGCCTTTGCTGGGAGGGTGTTCTGCCGGGGTTTCAGAACAGAGCCCTAGGGCGGTGGAAGGGGTTCTTGACCTGACCGAATGGCAACCAGACACTGGAGTGGTCAAGTTAGATGGACAATGGAGTTTTTACTGGGATCAACTGCTGGATCCGCAGGAACTAAGTGACCACAAGCCGACCTCTGCCTACATAGATCTGCCAGGTTCTTGGAACGGATACCGAATTAACGGTAGTAAATTACCTGGAGATGGATATGCTACTTATCGGTTGATAATAAAAACCGATACTAACGACAGATGGGGGTTAAAAATCCCCCGGATATTTACCGCTTATAATCTGCGGGTAAATAATGAACTTATAGCTGCAGCGGGAACGATCGGAACCAATCGGTCTGATGTGACTCCTCAGTACCTTCCCCAAGTAGCCTTGTTTGAAGTCCAGCCAGGTGAAAATGAAATAGTAATTCAAGTTGCTAACTTTTATCATCGTAGTGGCGGTGTTCTGGAAAGCCTTATCCTGGGTAGCGAGGAGCAAATTCTGGGCTTAAGATACAAAAGTATAGCTTATGAGCTCTTTCTGTTTGGCAGCTTGCTGATTATAGGCTTATATCATCTGGCGTTGTTTATATTTAGGAAAAAAGACTACGCTGCTCTTTACTTCTGTTTGTACTGTTTATTGATAGCTATAAGGACTTTGTTAGTTGGGGAAAGATTCTTTATTTTCCTCTATCCGGGTTTCAGCTGGGAAATGGCACATAAAATGCAAACCATGACTTTTTATTTAGGGGTACCTATACTAGTTATGTTCTTTAAGTCGATATTCCCTTCTCATTTTTCCACCCGGTTGTTGCGAATAGTGCAAGTGGTTGGATTTAGCTTTGCAGCTGTCGTCCTTTTAACGCCCGCTCGCATTTTTTCGGTTATAAACCCGATCTATCAGTTGTTCGTTATAGTGGTGATTGTCTACCTTTTATATTTTTTGACCAATGTATTGCGTCGCAAGGAGCCTGGCACCACCTTGATCGTTGTGGGAGCATTTGTGTTATTCGCAGCATCGCTGAATGATATAGTTTTCTTGAGTGTGTGGATGGGGGATCATGGTTCCCCCCTTTTGAGATCAATATTTCGTAGCGGCAATCTCTCTTCTCTAGGCCTACTGGTTTTCGTATTTACTCAATCAATGGTACTGGCCCAGAATTACGCGCATGTCTTTGACAAACAGGAAGAGATGACCAGGCAGTTAACAGAAATAAACGCCAATCTAGATGAAGTAGTAAAAAAACGTACTACTGCTCTGGAGATGTCAAAAAAAGAAATCGAGCAGCAAAAAGCTGAACTGGAAAAGGTAAATCAGGTATTGCATGTGCTCACCTTGAAAGACCCCTTAACTGGCTTATGGAACAGACGGCACTTTGATAAGATCTTGGAGATGGAATGGAATCGCTGTTTACGCAACCAGAAGCCGCTGGCTCTGCTGGTGGTAGATGTAGATCATTTCAAGGGATATAATGATTCTTACGGTCATCAAGCTGGAGATGAATGTTTGATTAAGATTGCCCGCACCATAGACGGATTATTTAGGCGCGCTAGTGACTTGGCAGTGCGCTATGGAGGAGACGAATTTGTTGTGGTCCTGCCAGAGACCGGAAAAGATGAGGCTGAAAAGATGGCTATAACCCTGCGCCAAGCTGTTGAAGATCTTGCTATCACGGGTGATAATTTCTCGTCGGCCAAATTCTACGCTACCATCAGTATTGGGGGGGCATCCATAATTCCCGATCTCAATTTTCCCCCTACATACTTGTTCCAGAGGGCTGATCAAGCTTTATACCAAGCCAAGGAAGCCGGCCGAAACCAAATAAAAATATTATCCGAATAGACACAGGAGGATGCGAACACAGCAATACTTTAGACTGTGGCTGTGGCTGACTATTAGTGTTTACTCTTGGCATACTAGAATAAGTAATAAGAATTAGCGGTTAGGAGGAGAGCAGCATAAAAGAGTCACTGAAAGTAGCTGGAATGACCTGAGCGGCATGTGCTGCCCGAATTGAAAAAGGGCTTAACCGCCTGGAAGGGGTTAATTCAGCCAATGTTAATCTAGTTCTGGAAAGAGTTGATATTGAATACGACGACAATCTGCTTCAACCGGAGCGGTTTGATGAGGTAATAGAAAAGCTGGGTTTTAAAACAATTAGGGAAAGGGAAGCAGAAGAGAATAAGATTACCTTAAAAGTGTCAGGTATGACCTGTGCGGCCTGTTCTGCTCGCGTGGAGAAGAAGCTGAATTCTTTGGGGGGAGTCAAAACAGCTAATGTCAACCTGACTACAGAAAGGGCCACGGTAGATTATCAGCCTGAGGAGATTAAAGTTACCGCCCTCATCCAAGCGATACAGTCTTTGGGTTATGAAGCTGAAAAGATAGAGGAAGTCGATCGGGACTGGGAAGCCCAGGAGAAGGAAAAAGAGATCAAAAACCTGCGTATCCTGCTGGTGATTTCCATAGCTTTGAGTCTTCCGTTGTTGCTGTCTATGTTACTACATGTTCTCGGTCTGGAGATGGCCGGATTATCATTTTTAAACAACCAGTATTTTCAGTTGGCTATAGCTACCCCTATTCAGTTTGTAATTGGGGCCAGGTTTTATAAACAATCATATTATGCACTGCGTTCCGGAAGTGCCAACATGGACGTGCTGGTTGCCCTAGGAACGTCGGCGGCTTACTTTTTCAGCTTATACAATGTCCTTTTTGAAGAAGTTGATCCGGGTATGATGAAAAGCCTGTATTTCGAAACCTCCGCTATTATTATTACGCTTATTCTGTTAGGCAAATATCTGGAGGCAGTTGCCACGGGCAAGACCTCGGAAGCAATCAAAAAACTGGCGGCTTTGCAGGCCAAGACCGCCCGGGTAATTCGGGGCGGGATCGAAGAGGACATACCTATTGAAGAAGTTGAGCTGGGGGATTTGGTGGTAGTTCGCCCCGGAGAAAGAGTACCGGTAGATGGGAAAATCGTGGCAGGGCATTCCTCCCTGGATGAATCCATGCTGACCGGTGAAAGCCTGCCAGTGGACAAGACCAGCGGAGATCCTGTCTTTGGTGCAACCATAAATAAATATGGCACCTTTAAGCTGGAAGCCACCCGAGTGGGGCGAGAAACGGCCCTGGCCCAGATCATAAAAATGGTGGAGGATGCCCAGGGGTCTAAAGCCCCTATTCAAAAAATTGCCGATCAGATAGCAGGAGTGTTCGTGCCGGTGGTTTTGGCCATAGCCTTGGTCACCTTTGTAAGCTGGTATTTGCTGAGTCAGGAGATCAACCAGTCCTTGGTCAGCGCGGTAGCAGTGCTGGTCATTGCTTGCCCCTGTGCTCTGGGACTGGCTACTCCCACCGCGATCATGGTTGGTACCGGAAAAGGTGCCGAAAACGGCATTCTCATTAAGGGCGGGGAGCATCTGGAAACCGCTTATAAGTTAAATGCTGTGGTGTTAGACAAGACCGGAACCATCACTAAAGGAATGCCGGAGCTGACCGATGTCATTAAAACTGGCCGCATGGAGAAGGATGACATACTGCGCATAGCTAGTATAGCGGAAAAAGGCTCCGAGCACCCGCTGGGAACAGCCATATTTGCCAAAGGCCAAGAGTTGTATGGATCACTTGAGGACCCGGATAGTTTTGCAGCCATTCCCGGCCGAGGAGTTCGGGCCGTTGTCCAGGGACAGGAAGTTTATGTAGGGACCCGCAAGCTGATGAATGAAAAGGGTATTGATGCCAAAGCAGTCGAAGCCCAGATAACTGAGCTCGAGGATCAGGGCAAGACCGCTATGCTTATGGCAGTGGACAATAAGCTGGAAGCCATACTGGCTGTAGCGGACACCCTCAAGGAGAGTTCCCGGCAAGCCATCGTTGACCTGCAGAACATGGGCATTGAAGTGTATATGATAACCGGGGATAATCAACGTACGGCGGATGCTATTGCTCGCCAGGTGGGAATAAGCCAGGTGCTAGCCGAAGTCCTGCCGGAAAACAAGGCTGAAGAAGTCGAGAAACTGAAGGCCCAGGGGAAGATCGTTGCTATGGTGGGAGATGGCATTAATGATGCACCTGCTTTGGCCACCGCCGATATTGGTATGGCCATGGGAACTGGTACAGATGTGGCTATGGAAGCAGCCGATATAACCTTGATGCGAGGCGATTTAAGCACCATCCCCGCTTCGATCCGCCTGTCACGGCAGACCATGCGAAAAATAAAGCAAAACCTGTTTTGGGCCTTTATTTATAATATTATAGGGATCCCGATTGCCGCTCTGGGGATGTTGAGTCCGGTCATTGCTGGAGGGGCGATGGCTTTTAGTTCCGTTTCCGTGGTTAGTAATTCCTTGAGCCTGCGAGGGTTTGATCCCAATAGAGCCGATTGAATCAATATTTGAATTACAGGAGGAGTTTGGATGGCTAATGAAACCAAGGTATTGAATGTAGAAGGTATGTCCTGTATGCATTGCGTGAGCGCGGTCAAGCAGGCGGTAAATTCCCTGCCGGGAGTGACCAAAGTGGAGCCGGATTTGGATAGTAAAAAGGTTGTAGTGGAATTTGATGATGATAAGGTGAAACTGGACGATATTAAGGAAAAGATAGTAGATGCCGGCTATGAAGTTGTCTGAGGAAAGTCAGAGCTTTTCGGTTCTTAAGTTGGGGGTTGCCGCGTTGCGGCAACCCCTATGACATTCGCGCGAATTAATTCAGACAGCCGTTGTTTCGTAAGGCCAAGACTACCAGTTTTCTATAAATGCGCTCCTTAACCGATGCTGGTCTAGCCAGCTCCATTCTTTCCAGATGGGGTTGAGCTGATGCGGGAGTGGAGCGAAACAGTTCCGTCAACAGCCCTTTTACCAATTTCCCTGGAGACGAGGAGACCAAGGCATTCAGGGCTTTTAATGATCCCGCCAACTGCAAGTCCTCAGGGCTGAAATCAGTTCCAAAGGGGAAGGGCGGGAAATAACCCTGCGCCTGATAGGGAGCTAAGAGTTCTTTGAGTTTCTCTGGTGTGTTGTCACGGTATTCTGGAGGGATATCATAATCCAGAGGTATTTTGCCCGCCTTTTTAGCCTGATTAAGCAACTGCTTTTGAAACCTGGAGTCGGCGATGTTGATGATGGCAGCTATCACCTCTTTATCTGGTTTGCCCCGTACATCGGCGATCCCATATTCCGTTACGATTATATCCCGCAGATGTTTGGGTACAGTGCAACTGCCGTAATTAAACACAATGTTTGATTTGAGCTTTTTGCCACTCCCTTTGACGCTCTTGATCAGCATAATTACCCGGGCATCAGGCAGGGCATGACCCATAGCCACGAAGTTGTACTGGCCCCCGACTCCGCTTATCACTTGACCATCTTCAAGTTGATCAGAGGCAATAGATCCCAGCAGCGTAGCTACCATACCGGTATTGATAAAGCGAGAATCCTTTCTCTGCAGAGTCCGCAATTCTTCGTCTCCATAAAGCTGGTTTACCTTTTCCACCCCTGACATGGCAAACAGCTGGCGTTCTTCTTCACTCATATCGTTAAGAGCTTTATAAAATGATTTAGGCCCCACGAAAAAAGCCCCCAGTATAATATGGCCATTGAGCAGTTTGCTGCCAAGTAACTCTCTTAGAGCTATGCGGTTTTGGCTATCATATAAATCGACTGCATAGCGCTTTTCTCCATCAGAGATATTACCGTTTTCGTATACTAAGCCCCTGCGCAGAATGCCGTAGTGAGTCAAGAAATTGAAATCATCTTCGGTTAGCGGAGAACGAATGGCTTTCATATCGAGCAGCTTATCGATAATGTCGGCAGGAATATTATCGGCGCCTAGATGACCCTGATTTATTAGTTTCATAAGGGGAACGTTGTTAAAAACCTGGCGCTTAAGTATTTTGTTTTTGTAAAGCTGCATAAAGGCATCTACAAACATTTCCGAAGAACCATAGAGACCTTGTTCAAAGATACTGGTATCACCCCATTCATCCAGGAGTTGAGCATATCTCTTTCTGATGCCAGCCTTATCCAACACTTCTTGGTACACCGCATTGTGGTCATTGCGCATCACCAGCCCGGCCACAATGGCGTCTCCCAAAGCGCCAATTCCTACCTGCAGGGTTCCGCCGTCCCTAATTAAGGTACTGGTGTTGATACCAATCATATGATCAGGCACTGATACCGGATCTTTAGGGGCACCAAAAAGCTGATAGTCAAAATTTGGCCCCCGCAGGATGTAATCATATTCATCCTCTTCAAACACCGCATCCCCATACATAAAGGGTGCATTTATATTGGCTTCGCCAATAATTAAATACTTTTTGCCTGTGGCCCGGCGTTGTTTGATTTGCTTGATTCCTTCGACGACAATATCGGTGTTGCAGCTCATGGAGTAATACATTTTTCCGTCTAGCTCCTTGTAGCTGACCAAGTTAGCAAAGACATTTACTCCGAAATCCAAAGCATCACGAACGATGTGGGTGTAATTCGAGGCAATGTGGTTTTGCTGAGCCTCAGCGTCATGCAGGTAAGCACCGGCTTTGCTGTAAAACTCGTAATTTTCCACATTTTTAGGAAGTTGACCGGTTCGGTAATCCAGCATATATTCTAAATCGGGCACCCCGTCAAAAAGTTTGGGAACAATGGTTTTTAATACTCGGGTTTCTAATTCTGATTTACCGCGCGGTTTTTCAAGTGGCAGCGCGGTGATGATCCTCAGTTTGATGGACGGGTCCTCCTTGGCCCTTCTATAAAGTTCGTTGACAAAGCGAACTGGTTTACCCAAGGCCAGAGGCATAGCAAAACAGATATCTTTGCCAATATATTCAATCACCTCATCAACACACTTGCTCACATCATCATAAACAATACCTGTACCCTCATTGATCACGGGTACCCCTCCTTTGCAAACTTTTTTCCCCGAGAAGAATTAAATGGGTGCTTATATTCAAAATATTCAGACACAGATTATTTAATGAATTTTCGTTGGCCTCCCTAGATTCTATTACCATTGCATGGGATCGCCGGGCATAGCGACCAGGCACCTTGGTAAAGTTACCGCAACAAGCGAGGGGTTATGAGGTAAAATAAAGAACATGGGAAATTGTTCTGGGGGGTATCCACTTGTGATCAGTTGAACCATTACCTTACCTATGCAGAACCAGGATAAAGAGGGAGTACAGATCATGCGGGTTTTGGGTAAAAATATGGCCTGGCTTATGCAACTGGTGGAAAACGGTCGGGGAGTGGTGGAAGAACCCCCTATAGAGGCCAAGACCAAGATGAACTTTATCCGTTAAGGGCAGGAGTCAACATGGGCAATATTCTTCAGCTAAAGTACACTCATGAGGAAATAATCGAAAAGCGAGCCCAGGTGGCAGAACTTTTGCTGCTTCGGTCTTCCCATGTGAAAAGCCCCGACATCACTACTATCGGCAACCCGGATTTACGGCTTTTATTTGAAATCTATGACGAGGTGTTCTTAGGCAATTGGTTTAAGGCGTGCTTTCCGGGCACACTATTGTTTTCCTTTTCCCGGCGGATGACCAAGAGCGCCGGCAAGACTTACTATCCCCGGGGTGCTGACCCGGCCCGGCCGGAAAAACTGATAATCGAGGTAAAGATAGGTATTGACCTCATATTTGCCTATGGAGCAGTAGATGAAGCCAACCAGGTAGGAGGGATCCCTGCCCAAAACAGTCTGGAGGCCTTGCAGTTAGTCTTCGAGCATGAATTGACTCATGTGATTGAGTTCATCCATTTTCAGAATTCCAGCTGCAAGCAGACACGATTCAAGAGCCTGGCTTTCAATGTGTTCGGTCATACGGAAAGCCACCACTGTTTACCGACCAGACAACAAATTGCCCGCCAGAACTTGGGTTTAACTATAGGTGATCCGGTGGTATTCCCGCTGGAGGGCCGGATGCTGGCGGGGGTGCTGCATGCTATACATAAACGAGCGGTGGTGATGGTGCCTGATAAACAGGGGGCATATGCCGATAAACAGGGGCACAGATATACCAAGTATTATGTTCCCCTGCAGATGCTTAAAAATAAAGGTTATTAATACTTTGTTTAAAATTAAGTAAATGGCTAAAGTCTTATAAAGCTGTAAACTAGAGAACCTTTGGTTGGAGGAATATCTTGCTATCTTTACAAAAGTATTTTATGATGACATAGAGGAAGAATATATGGTGGGCTAAGGGAAACCCAAATAGGGTGGCCTTATTTAGAAGACCAATATTTTTTGCAACGGGTTTTTCACCTTGCGGAAAATATTGGTTTTTTGGACAAAAGGCCTATGAGCGGAGGGGGAACAGTGGGAGCGGAGAAGGAAGCCAGGCTCAATTCTTTAGTCAATCTACAGGACAACTTCAAGATGGATGATAGCCAGCGCAGGAAAATGCAACACGAGCTTAAGTTATATATGGAAAAGTATTTTAAGATAAAACTGGGCAAAGGTGTCGATCATACCAAGGTTATTATATGGGAAGATATGCTCATTATTCGCGGAGATGGATTTCTAACGGAACCTGAAAAATATATTGTAGCTACCTCCGAGGGTGAAGCGGTGGTACGGGCTGCTCGGCTTCAGGTTGCCCGGCAGCATTCACTCGATAATGTTACCTATTTCGAAGAAACATTCAAGGCCAAGGTTATTCATCAGACTTATGATATCGAACCGGAAAATGATTTTTGGATCCATATCATGGTATTCAATCGCATCCTGACACAGTAGATCCATACACAATTTAATAATTGGTGGATGAAGAAGTTACCATAAGGTGGCTTCAACGTAGACCTGTATTTCTTAACTCGGGCGAAAAGGAATATCGGTCTTTCCTATTTTTAAAGAGAGGTGATGTGTAGACCGATTCGATGGATTGTTGTTTCTCAGGTACAAAAATGGGAAAATTTTAGGAGGGTTTGGAAAATGGCGGAAACTATGAAAGCATTGGTTTATCGGGGACCAGAAAAGATTGCTATTGAAAATGTGCCGGTACCGAAAATAATTGAACCGGATGATGCGATCGTCAGGGTGACCACGTCCACTATATGCGGCACAGATATTCATATCTGGCATGGCGGAATGCCTGAAGTGGAAACACCGCGAATCATTGGGCATGAATTTTGCGGTGAAGTGGTTGAAGTCGGGCCAGCCGTGAGAAATGTAAAAGTGGGCGAAAAAGTAGCTGTATCCTGCGTAACACAGTGTGGCGAATGTTTTTATTGTGTTCGGGGTACTTATTCCCATTGCACTACAGGAAGTTGGATTTTTGGTTACATGATAGACGGGTGCCAGGCAGAATACGTACGGGTGCCGCACGCCAACCTGGGATGTCATCTTATTCCAGAAGGTTTGACCGAAGAAGATGTACTATTCGTGGGTGACATTCTGTCCACAGGCTATTTTGGCTCCGAACAAGCTTGTATTGAGCCCGGCGATACTGTTGCCGTAATGGGCTGCGGACCAGTGGGCATGTGTGCCATGGCCACGGCCCGGTTATGGGGCCCGGCACGGATAATTGCGGTTGACACTATTGATGAGCGGTTAGACGCGGCGATTAAGAATGGTGTGGCTGATATCGGGCTTAATCCTAAGAAAGTGAATGTCCCCGAAGCCATTAGAGAACTAACCGGTGGACGGGGTGCCGATCGGTGTATTGAGGCAGTAGGAGCCAAACCCACCTATGAACTAGCTTTGGATGCAGTGAGACCGGGGGGGAATGTTTCCATTATAGGGGTATTTGAACAGCCCCAGACCTTGCCAATGAATACATTATGGATCAAGAACATCAGGATAAGCATGGGTTTGGTTAATGCTAACCGTATTCCGGAATTGATCAACCTGATTCAAGCTGGGAAGATAAATACCAATTTCCTCATTACACATCGTGCTCCATTGAATGATCTTGTGAAAGGCTATGATGTGTTTGGCAATAAGAAGGATAACGTTCTCAAATGGGTGGTTACTCCCTACGTCAAATAGTCTAGTTGGAGATGTTATAAATTTTCCTGTTTAACAGGATTCATGCTCAAATAATTTGGTTTGGCCGCCTGTTTTCAATAAACAGGCGGTTCTTCTACGTAATAAATAGCAGGGCTATTAGCCTATTCCGCTGCCGCTTCGTTTGTAGCGCATATAAACGGGCTCATCAATAAACCACTCTTCCAGGCCGGAATCGTAGTACTCCGGCATTTTGTCTACTATAAGCTGCCAGGGCAGATCATCAAAGATTCCGAAGTTTTCTATGTATTCGATGAACTGATGTCCGTCTAGATCAAATGCCGGCAGTAGAGTATCATGGTAACCGTCAAATTCAGGAACAGCGGCACCAAGTCTGGCACATAATGGTTGGTCATAAGTTGCCGCAACATTTATCCAACGACCTTCCAAGAAAAATTGGCTGTAAGCGTGGGGAAAGAATACATTGCCGCCTAATAGTTTCACTACCTCGGGTGGGGTAAGATGATTGCGGATGGCTACCAGAACCAATCGACTCGGCACTCCTGCCGCGCGCCCCAGAGCGGTAAAAAGGATGGCCTTTTGCACGCAAAAACCGGTGCCCATTTCCAGGATTTTAGAGGCTTTATAGTACATTGGATTACCGGTTACTGCATACATATTATAAGGGATCTGATCACGAACAAAGAGAAAAAGTCTCTGTAGTGCTTCAACCTGATTCTTACACTCCCCGGTTATACTCTGGACAGCATTGCGAATGTCCGGGTGATCACAATCAAAATAATAAGTTGGTTGCAAACTATTTTGCATGGCTTCTCACTTTCGAAAAATGATGATTTAATTACTATTATAGGTTTTACTGCATTATAATGAAAGAAATAATTCCCATAAAAGAGCGCAATAACCGGACATCAAATTCCCCGGATTGAAATGAATCCTTTATTCTATGCATTCTTAATGCATATTGGGTCTTACACCCAAAACAAACCGGTTGTGATCGATAAAAGCTGGTGGGAGAATGATGGACTGGTATCAGTAGTAACAGCTGATGGCCCCCACGTAGGATCCAATGATGAAATCATTGATTACAATGGATCACCGCAAAAAGGCAAGTGGAACTACCTGGGTAAAATAGAAAAAGTTGACCATATGAGTATAGCAGGGACATTGAGCCCAAGAGATGCCCGGCCTCAATTCCGATCTTATGCCGAACTGTTAGCTTCGCTTCCGGAGTAGAGCCTCAACCGGGTTAACTAAATAATACTTTTCTTAAAAGCCTGCTGTTTTAATACGGCAGGCTTTTGCGTATATTTTTGGTTTAAGCCCGGAACAACCGTCCAGTCAACCGGCAACATAAATGCCTCGAAAAGTACCATGCAAATTGTTAATTCTTCGGTCTATAGCGGACAGTCGATCACTATCCAAGCTGGGCGCAACGTTGATTTGGACGAGGGCCTAGTTGATGCATTAATATCAAGGCTGCTAAAGGCGACCGGATAATGAGCGGAACAACCATTTAGCCAACCGGCAACATAAATGCCAGGGCGACCTGATAAGCAACGGAACAACCATCCAGTAAACAGGTAACATAAATGCAAATATTTTAGAGTCAATAACTTACTTGACATTACTCCCGAAGATAAGTAAATGGATGTAGGTAATATTAAGAGATCAACAAAAACATCTCCGTTCCCAGGATTCAAAAAAGGCCGTCTTTCAAATCAATGAAGACGGCCTTTCTCAATAGTCCAAGTTTAATAATCTTTCGATTCTCTATCACCTTGGCGGGGGGGATCAGGGTTAGATATTTTGCGGCTGATTATTCTTAAATCTTCCAGAGCCATTTCTGCTTCGCGCAGAACGTGATCGGCTAGCAGCGGAGGGATAATACTCAATACCTGGCAATCTTCCACTAACTGTAAGGCTACTTCTTTGAAATCACGAATCTCTTTGGTTAAATCTATGACCTCCTCATTAAAGCGCACTAATCGGGGAATGAGAAATGGAGCAGGCAGATCACCAAAACCGGGAGGTAGGGGACAGCCGGCTAGTTTCTCAGGTAACAGCCAGTTTTCAAAAGCGCGGGGGACTTCCATGGATTCCAAATCCTTAGCCTGTAAGCGCAGCGTTTCAAAATTGCCAGCGAATTGTAAAGATTGACTAACCAGCGGTCTCTCCGATGGATCCAGTAAATGAGCAATAAAGTGGGCGTGCTCTCCCATTATGCGTAGCCAAAAAATCTCCTCTTGAAGTGCCTGTTCAGCCAGAGGAACTTTGATACCATTCTGAAGTCGCAGCAGAATTACTCGAAAGCGGATGGCTTCTCTGCGAACGTGATCAATAAGCAAAGGCAGGTTGGATCCCCCCAGATTGCAGGTAATCAACCTCTCCAGGACAGTACTCTTATAATCAATGATTTTCCCCAAGGCTTGAATAACTTCATTATTGAAACATCGAAATGCCTCTTGCTTGTGGGGTAATCTTCTCAGTTCCGCCCGTAATTCTTTGAACAAATCTTCCAGTCTTTGAGCCTCGCGAATCAGTGCCGTTTCGTCACAAGGCAGGCCCAGCCTAATAAACAGGGCATGTTCTTGCATAATTCTCAGCCAAAAACTATTCTGGCGGAATGACTCTCTAATAAATTTGTCGGTATTAGTTTGCATGTGCACCTGGTCTGGCTTGTGATCACGGCGCGGATAACAGCTATCATTTTTATAGCTGCCCATATAAGCCCCTCCTTCTCAAATCAATATAGTCTTACAGCAGTAAGCTATTCCATTGTATGCAGTTGTTGGGGCAACTGTTAAAATTAGCAAATAGATTTTTAATAAACCAAAAGAGCTATTAGATTTCCGAAAGAGATTGGGATGCATGATTATATAAAGAGCAGCAGAAATGATTAGGGCAGAAGCGTCCGAGAGCGCTGAAAAAGTTCCCTGACTTGCGCGGATTTTTGCCAAAGGAAACCAGCAAAAAAGCCAACTGTTTGGAACAGCTGGCTTTATCCAGATCAGGAGTAATGGGAAACTTAGTTCAGTCTTCCAATATGCGCTTCAAGAAGGCGCGGGTCCTATCGTTGGTGGGATTATTAAAGATGATTTCAGGCACATCTTCTTCCGCAATCACGCCATCATCCATAAAAACCACCCGATTAGCCACATCCCGAGCAAAACCCATTTCATGGGTCACCACTAGCATGGTCAGGCCACTTTTGGCCAGTTCTTTCATTACCTTAAGCACTTCTCCCACCATTTCCGGATCCAGGGCACTGGTGGGTTCATCGAACAGTAACGCTTCCGGTTCCATGGACAGGGCACGAGCAATAGCCACGCGCTGCTTTTGTCCGCCCGAGATCTGATTGGGTTTGGCGTTGATAAACTGCGACATACCCACTAGTTCCAGGTATTCCATGGCGGTTTTGCGGGCCTTAGCCTTGTCCTTTTTTAATACCTTGATCTGTCCAACCACACAATTGTCCAAAACGGAAAGGTTATTAAAAAGATTGAACTGCTGGAAAACCATACCCATTTTAGCGCGATAGACGGCATTAGAGATTTTCTGTTCCAAAATATTTTGACCGTGGTAGAGGATATCACCACTGCTGGGATATTCGAGCAGATTTATGCAGCGTAGCAAGGTGGATTTACCGGAACCACTGGATCCGATGATGCAGACTACTTCACCTTTGCTGACCGAAAAGTTGATGTCTTTTAATACTTCATTAGCCCCAAAACTCTTGCCTAAGTGTTTGATTTCTATGATTCTATCCATGCAGTTTACCCCCGTCCACTATTCGAAACTGTGCTTCGGGAACAGACTGCGAACCGTGGATAGTATAGACAGATGGTCCCTCTATTTTTTTCTCACACCAACGCAAGATACGGGTAACGGTAAAGGTCATGATCAGGTAGACAACACAGGTGATCAAAAAGGTCTCAAAATAGCGGAAGTTGGCTCCGGCTGCGGATTTTGACATGAAAAATAGTTCGGATATGGAAATAACACTCAATACCGAAGTATCCTTGATGTTGATCACGAACTCGTTACTGGTAGCCGGCAAGATGTTGCGTACCGCCTGAGGCAGGATGATACTGGTCATGGTCTGAGCATGGGTCATGCCAATAGCATGGGCCGCTTCAAACTGACCTTTATCAATGGATAGGATGCCGCCGCGCACGATTTCTGCCATATAAGCTCCGGTATTAATAGAGACGATCACTATACCCGCCGGAATAGGAGAAAGGTGGAGGCCATAGACCAGAGCTACACCATAGAATACCACCATGGCTTGTACCATCATGGGAGTACCGCGAAAGATTTCTATATAACAGAGTAAGAGAACATCGACTATTCTCAATATGACCTTTTTGAGCAGGCTGGTATTGTGATCAACAGGAATAGTACGAATCACCCCAATGACGATACCAATTGAAAAGCCAATAATGGTACCGGTCAGAGCGATCAAAAGAGTATTACCGGCCCCTCTTAGAAAAAGGGGCCAGTTTTGATCCCATATGAATGCAACCCAGGCAAAAAATGAAGCATCAGCTGACATTAGTTACACTCCTGTATAAAAGCTGCTTAATTGTTAGTTAGAAGGCTGATTAGCAATAGCGTTGTCCATTAAAGTCAGTCGCTGTTCTTCGGAAACTCCAGCTAAAACCCTATTTATTTCCTCGCGGTCGGGATTGCCTTTTTTCAGTCCTACTGCTATGGCTACATCGTCATCAGACGCTTCGAATCCCTGTCCTTCAGCAAATACCACCATTGCAAAGTTGGGGTTAGCTGAACTGGCGGAAACTCCTTCGGGTCTTTCCGATACGTACCCATCAATAATACCAGACTCCAAGGCAACGCGCATCGCGGGAAAGTCTTCCATAGCCTGTTTTTGATCCACTCCATTGATCTGAGGGATGACAGTGTAATGGAAAGTATTCAGCTGGGCAGTAATTTTGGCACCGGAAAAGTCCTGGATGCTGGTAGCACTTTCGTAAGCACCGCCTTTTTTAACTACCATGACCAGATCGGATTTATAGTAGTTGTCCGAAAAGTCGATAGTCAACTTTCTCTCTGCGGTGGGGGACATGCCGGCGATGATCGCATCGATAGTGTCGGATTGTACTGCCGGTACCAGTCCATCCCAGGTGGTCTTGACAATTACTAATTCCCGATCCAGACCATCGGCAATAAGCTTGGCGATCTCTACATCATAGCCGCCGGCAAATTCTTTAGTTCCTTGAATGGGTACTGCTTCATTGCTGCCATCCAACTGTGTCCAGTTGAAGGGCGCGTATCCGCATTCCAGGCCTACCTTAAAGACCTCGGCTTGATTTGCGTCCCCTGATTGGGCAGGGTCATCTCCCGGTTCAGAACTGCTGCAGCCAACGGCGCTCATTAGCAGCCCAAAGACCAAAATGGTTCCTAACATTAGTTTCCATGTCTTCTTCATTACTAATAATCCCCTCCAATAGTCTTGTTCTTATATTCTTATCAAAGTGGTTTAAGCCACACTTTGAAGGAATCTGTGGAATGCTTTGAGCAAGATGATGGCACTCATATACGTCATGTCTAATAATATCACAAAAACGCACCTATATAAGTTCGGAAATGAAAGCACTTTTCCCTGCCAAAAACCATGATTAGTTCCTTTGAACAATTGGGAAGTTTGTATACCTTTAGGAATATTTCAATGATTTCCATTATAAGGTAGAGTGACGAGATTATTTAAAGGGGTGAATATCTCATGGGTTATATCGATGGATCATTAAAACTGCTGTCTGACTATGTGGACCAAGCGGTTCGGGAAAGACCTGATCATATTGCGTTCCTTTATAGAGAGCAGCGTATTACCTATCATGAATTTGCTCGCCATGTTGAGAAATTGGCTTGTTATCTCTTGAAATTGGGGGTACAAAAAGGAGACCGATTAGCTTATCTGATGACACCTCGACCCGAATTCTTTTACCTTTATATGGCCGCGGCCCGCATCGGAGCCATTATTACTGGGGTTGGTACCCGTCAGACCGATAAAGAGATGGAGTATGTCCTGAACAATTCTGAAGCCCGGGCCATGTTTATCCTGCATTCCATGTATGAATTTGACTATCAAGACCGGTTAGAAAAGATATTACCTAATTGCCCCAGTGTAAAAAACATTTTCATCATCGGCGGGGAAGCCCGGTTGGAAAACGCTTTGGCTTTCGATGAGATAATGCAGTCAGACTACTCGGAATATGTGACGGAACTGCTGGAAAGAGAAGCGCAGATATCTACTGATGATGGACTAATTATCGTTTACACTTCCGGCAGCACTGGGGTACCTAAAGGTGCTCTTATGTCCCACCAGAACATCATCCATATGAGCCTGGTGGAAATCGGTACGTGCGGAGCTTCTGCTGAGGATATCTGGATCAATCATCTGCCGGTCAATCATGTCAGCGGGGCTACTGAGGTCGGCGCTACGGCTATTGTATCCAACGCTGCTCAGGTACTGGAACCTTTCAACCCGGTTAGGACCCTGGAATTGATACAACAGCACAAAGTGACCATCCTCGGCCAGGTACCTACCATGTTTGCCATGCAGTTTGCCTCACCCGATTATGACCAATATGATTTGTCATCTTTGCATACTGTGGTGATCAGTGGGGCTATGGCACCCTTGGAAACCTTACGCAAAATGCAGGCTACCATGTGTGAAAATTGTTATAACTGCCTGGGTCTAACCGAAGTCTCAGGTTTGATCACTTATACTGCTAAGGATGACAGCCTGGAAACCCTTAACTTAACAGTTGGCAAAGTGGCCCCGGATTTTGAAATGAAACTGGTGGATCATAAGCGGCAAAGGGTAGTAGATGGGGAAGTAGGGGAGATTGCTTACCGGGGCACATCCGTGATAAAAGAGTACTTCAAACTTCCGGAAGCGACCGTAGCGGCTTTTGATAAGGAAGGCTGGTTTTACTCAGGAGATCTGGGCCTTATCGATGAGAACGGCAACTTGCGCATGGTGGGCCGTTCCAAGGAAATGTACATCACTAATGGAGAGAATATTTATCCTGCCGAAATAGAAGAAGCCATAATGCGCTATCCCGGAGTTATGTTATGTGCAGTGGTGGCAGTGCCTCATGATATTGCCGGCGAAGTTGGCCGTGCCTACCTGGTGCCCTTACCCGATACTAAAATCGAAGCCGAAGAGCTCAAGGAGTTCTTAAAAACATACCTATCCAACTACAAGGTTCCCCGGGAATATGTGTTCAGGGAAATGCTGCCCATGACTTTGCTTGGCAAGATAGAAAAGAAAGTCCTGCGCCAGGAAGTGGAGGAAGAATTAAGGGTTAAAAAGGGATAAGTGCTTTAAAGGGGGGGACTCGTAAATGAGATTAACAAATAAAGCTGCCGTTATCACCGGAGCCGGAAAAGGCATTGGGGCAGCCATCGCCAAATGTTTCGCCAGTGAAGGTGCCCAAGTGGCCCTGTTTGATCTGGATGAAGATCATGTCAGCCAGGTGGCCGCAGACATCCGGGCCGATGGAGGAGAAGCCACCGCCTATAAAGTTGATGTCACTGATCGTCAGGCCATCGAGGCTGCAGTACAAAAGGTAATATCCTCGTATCAAACCATAGATATCCTAGTCAATAATGCGGGGATAAACCGCGATACCATGTTTCATAAAATGAATGAGGCTGATTGGGATCTGGTTATGAACATTAATATAAAGGGTTATTTTAATATGACCCAGGCAGTTTATGGAATCATGCGGGAACAGAATTATGGCAAGATCATCAATGTTTCATCAGCGGGCCGTTTTGGCAACGTAGGTCAGACTAACTATTCTGCTTCCAAAGAAGCTGTGGTTGGTTTTACGCGTTCATTGGCCAAAGAAGCTGGCGGTAGGGGCATAAATGTAAATGCTATTGCTCCCGGCACCATTGTCACGGATATGTACTACGGTATTCCAGAACATATTCGCGACATAATGAAACTCATTACTCCGCTAGCGCGGCCCGGACAGCCGGAAGAAGTTGCTAATCTGTGTCTTTTCCTGGCCAGTGATGAGGCTTCCTATATAACCGGTCAGGTTATCCATTGTGACGGAGGCATTTTCATGCCGTAACCACCTGCATAACTCCCCAATGCTTCAAACGCCTTGGGGAGTTTTTGTTTGCCGATTGCTGCCACTGGGCAGCACTCGCTAAGAGAGGTTGTGTACAGATCGGCACATTCTGACGACAAGAGGAATGCTTTTTAATCATAGCGTAAAGCTTCAATTGGATCGAGTCGGGATGCCTTGTTGGCAGGCAGCAGTCCGAAGATGACTCCGATACAGGCTGAAAAGAAAAAGGCTAGCAAAATGGTAGTCCAGGAAACAAGCGGAGGCCACTGGGCCAGCTTAGCCACTAAAAAGGCACCGCCCACCCCCAGTAGGGTTCCGACAATACCTCCGATTATACACAGCACTATGGCTTCTATTAGAAACTGCAGTAATACATCCCGGCGGCGAGCCCCCAGGGCCATTCTAATCCCGATTTCCCGAGTACGTTCGGTAACAGATACCAACATTATATTCATAACCCCGATACCACCCACCAGGAGTGATATCGCAGCTATAGCCCCTATTATCATGGTAAGAACTCCGGT
>CAZTZX010000031.1:0-5492 GCA_964618175.1 uncultured Syntrophomonas sp.
AAGGCTAACGCGCAAGTCCAAGGACCGTCCCCTAACTTGCGCTCTTCTGCCCCACATAGCGAAATCTCAACAAGGGGGAATAGGAATTGACTTCATTAACAGCTGAAAAGATGATGGGTTTTTTGTATGAACTGCCGGAGCAGTTTGCCAGAAGTCTGGAGATGACTTTCGACTTTGCCGGCCAATATCGAAAACCGTTTCAAAATATGGTGATCTCTGGCCTGGGAGGATCAGCCATTGGCGGTGACATAGTCCGAACGCTAGCGGCAAGCCGAGCTGAACTGCCCATAGTGGTAAACCGCAATTATGATCTGCCGGCTTTTGTGAATCAGAATACTCTCTTTGCGGCGGTAAGTTATTCGGGCAATACGGAAGAGACTTTAAGTGCTTACCAGCAGGCTCGGGAAAAGGGAGCCTCCATCATATGTTTGACCAGCGGCGGGAAATTAGCGCAATGGGCCGCCAACGACGGTTATTCAGTTATTAAGGTGCCGGGAAATCTGGTGCCGCGCGCTGCTACCGGATACTTGTTTGCGCCCCTGGCCCTATTCCTTGAAGAAATCGGTATTCTAAATAACCTGCGCCCGCAAATAGAAGAAACCATAGCGGTATTACGCCAACAGCGCCAGCAGCTGGATCCCCAGGTGAGTCAACCGAACAATCCGGCTCGACAGTTAGCAGAGCACCTGCGGGGAGCTATACCAATTATCTGGGGTTCGACGGGTCTAACGGAGGCGGTTGCTTTGCGCTGGAAAGCCCAGATCAACGAGAATGCCAAAAGCCCGGCCTACTATAATTTGTTTCCGGAATTGAACCACAATGAGATTGTAGGTTTTGAGGTACCCAAGGAACTGCTGTCCCATTTGGCAGTGGTCATACTGCGCGACCAGGGAGACAGCCCGCAGATCCAAAAGCGTATGGCTATCACCCGTCAAATCATAGAAAAGCAGGTACAGGAGGTTCTGGAGGTATCCAGTCAGGGCCAATCCTTCCTGGCACGCTTTTACAGTCTGGTATATCTGGGCGATTACACCAGTGTTTACCTGGCTCATGAATATGGCATCAATCCCACTCCGGTCCAGGTGATCGACTATCTGAAATCGGAACTAGCCCGCTAGAGCGGCCGCGCAAGTTTGGGGACGGTCCTTGGATTTGCGCGTCAGCGTTAAACAGAACATTACACTACAAATTACTTAAACGCGCAAGTCCAAGGACCGTCCCCAAACTTGCGCAAACTTGCGTGGATCTGGATAGAAAAATGACAGAAAGAACCGTCCCCTCTTGCATCGGGGTGGCATCTGCCCTCGGTGGTTAGCCGCGGCCTTCTGTGGATATCCTACAAAAAATGATATTCCTAAGGAGATGGCTTATGGAGTTTTATGGTGATTATCACACTCATACCCGCCGCAGTGATGGGCGGCAGAGTGAAGAGCAAATCATAGTAGCGGCTTTGGGACGGGGATTAAGGGAAGTAGCTATTACAGACCATGGCCCTCTAGCCGCCGTCATAGGAGTGAAAAACCCCGAGGTATATTTGGAGACCAAGGAGCGGATCAAGAATCTGCAACCTCTTTATCCCGATCTGACAATTCTGGTAGGTGCTGAGGCTAATATTCGCGATTTGGAGGGGAATCTGGATGTGCCCCCCGAAATCCTTGATCAATTGGATATTGTCATAGCCGGACTCCACCCTTATACTCTGCCAACTTCCCTCCAGGATGGGGTGGGCATCTTTGTTCAGAATTCCCTGCGTCGTCTTAGCAAAGCCCAGCGTGAAAAAGCGGTCATGGCTAATACCCAAGCGCTCACGGCCGCCATTTATGCTAACCCGCAAATAGATATCCTTTCTCATCCCGGCTTATTTTTCAGGGTAGATATAGAAGAGGTGGCGCAAGCCTGTGTCAAACAGGGGGTCCTGTTTGAAATCAATTGCGCTCACGAGCATCCTGATGTTTCTGATATAATGATAGCAGAGAGAACAGGCGTAGATTTTATAATCAACAGCGATGCGCATTTCACCGATACGGTTGGAGATCTACGCTATGGCAGTGAAGTTGTGGCAGAGTTGGATATTGACCTTCGGCGCATTGTCAACGGTTTGGATAGGGGAGGACATACCCGGTGGGCAAAGAAAAACGCGACATACACATTCTAATCATTACCGGCCTTTCCGGAGCAGGCAAATCCCAGGCTATAAACTGCCTGGAAGATATGGGTTACTACTGTGTTGATAATTTACCGCCCGCTTTGCTGAATAAATTTGTAGAACTTAGTCTGCAGTCAGAAGGCAAAATAGCAAAAGTAGCTCTGGTAATCGATGTACGGGGAGGGGAATTTTTTAACGACCTCTCCCGGGCTCTGCAGGAGTTGAAAGAAGATCACATACCTTTTGAAATACTGTTCTTGGAGGCTGCCAACGAGGTTCTGGTGCGCCGCTTCAAAGAATCCCGTCGCCGCCACCCACTGGCTGATAAACGCAGCTTACTGGAAGCCATCCAGCTGGAACGCGATATGCTGGAGGAATTGCGCGGACAGGCTAATGTGGTAGTCGATACTTCTATTCTGGATCCCCGCCAACTGAAAGAAAAGCTGCATAATCAGTTCAGCCAGCATGAAACCAATCCTTTTACCGTCAATCTGGTGTCATTCGGATATAAGGCGGGCATTCCTATGGATTCAGATTTGGTCATTGATGTTCGTTTCCTGACAAATCCCTATTATGACCCGGTGATGCGCACCATGACAGGTGCTGATCGGCCAGTCATAGACTATGTTCTGGATTCACCTATTACCAAGTCATTTACCCGTCGGTTTCTAAACCTCTTAAAATTCTTGATCCCCCATTATATACAGGAAGGCAAGACTAATTTGACTGTGGCTATTGGTTGCACAGGAGGTCAACACCGGTCGGTGGTTTTGGGCGATTATATTGGTCAGCAACTAAAGAAACTGGGATACAGCGTCCTGGTACAGCATAGAGATATTGCAAAGTATAGAGTGGAGGAGTAAATGGCTTCTTTCCTAGCAGAACCCAAGGTGGTCGTTATCGGCGGCGGCACTGGTCTTTCCGTGTTGCTCAAAGGGCTGAAACAATACACTTCTCAACTTACCGCCATAGTAACGGTGACCGATGATGGAGGTAGCTCAGGCCGACTGCGGGCGGAGTTGGGAGTATTGCCACCCGGTGATATCCGTAACTGTCTGGTGGCATTGGCTGAGACGGAAACTCTGATGGACAAGATATTTCAGTATCGCTTTTCTCAGGGTGATAGCCTGCAGGGGCATAATTTGGGTAACCTGTTGCTAGTGGCCATGTCGGAAATTACGGGCGATTTCGAATCTGGTATCAAAGAAGTAAGTAAAGTGCTGAAAGTACGGGGCAATGTCCTGCCTTCAACCCTGGAACAGGTAGTTTTAGGAGCGGTAATGCGAGATGGCGTTACCGTGTTTGGGGAGACCTCCATCCGCGATTACCGGGAATCTATCGACAGGCTGTACTTGGTACCGGACTCCTGTACCCCGGTTCCGGCCAGCTTAGAAGCGTTGATGGAAGCGGATGCCATCGTGATTGGTCCGGGCAGCCTTTTTTCCAGCGTTATTCCTAATCTGCTGGTTGACAGGGTAGTGCAGACCATTAGCCAATCGCCGGCTTTGACCTTTTATGTTTGCAACATTATGACTGAGAATGGGGAAACTGATAATTACTCAGCAGCTGATCACATCGCAGTTATCAAGAAGCATATCGGCGAGCAGATATTTGATTATGTAGTAGTGAACAACGGCCATATCGATGAGGAACGGCTGAACCGCTATCTGGAGGAAAAAGCTGTCCCGGTGGAAGCCCAGGTGTCTGAATTGCAGGAACTTGGCATAGAAGTTATTGAGGCGGATCTGGTCAGTGACACCGAAGTAGCCTGGCACGATTCTAACAAGCTGGCCCGGGTGATTTTTGATACTCTCTATCGAGGGAAACCATAACGGAGGGACATTAGAAATGAGTTTTGCCACTCAGGTTCGCGCTGAACTAGCCCGACTGGATGCAGATCGGGACTGCTGTCGTAAGGCAGAATTGGCGGCCCTGTTAGTACTGAACACCTCTTTATTGGAAGAACAGGGACAGCAAAATCTGGTGGCTGAGTTCGAAAATGCCGCTACGGCGCGTAAAGTGTTTTTGCTCTTAAAAGACCTATATGCTGTATCGGCCGCCGTAAGCAGCGAGGCAAAGCGACGCTTTCGAAGAACCAGGGTTTACCTGGTCAAGAGCGAATGGCACGATAGTAACAGCGCCATGCTACAAGAACTAGGCTTAGTTAATGCTCAAGGTCAGTTTAAGCCACGGGTCAAGTGGAAGCTGCTAAACCGGAATTGCTGCAAACGAGCTTATCTGCGGGGAGCGTTTTTAAGCCGAGGTTCTATCAGTCGACCGGAAGGTAATTATCATCTGGAAATCGTACTGCCAGATGTCAACCTGGCGTCCGAATTACAAAAGCTAACAGCAAGATTGGATCTAGAAGCCCGCCTTACTGAAAGGAAGACCAGTCAGGTGTTGTATTTGAAGGAAGCGGAAAGTATTGTGGACTTTCTGCGTCTGGTAGGAGCCAGCAAGGCTTTGCTGGATTTTGAAAATGTACGCATTTTAAAATCTATGCGCAACAATGTTAATCGACAGGTCAACTTTGAAACTGCCAATTTGATCAAAACCGTGGATGCCTCCGTACGGCAAATAGAGTATATCCAACAGATAGTTGATGCCAGTGGGTGGGATAGTATTCCGCCTCGACTGCGCCACTTGGCTGAACTCCGACTGGAATTCCCGGATTCATCACTTCGGGAATTGGGAGAAATGATGGTACCACCTTTGACCAAGTCCGGGGTGGCACATCGCCTGCGTAAATTGGAAGAAATGGCTGACCAGGTCGTACTGCCTTAAGTAGTGGCAGGACATCGGCTGGGATCTAGCGAATATCTACATATGAGAACTTGCCTGAATGTGAGGAATAAACAATGAAGCTTACACACGACATTTTTCTGGAACAACAGCAAAAGTTACTCATGACACCTGAGCTTCGCCAGGCGATTGCCATTCTGCAAATGTCCACCTTGGAGCTGGGTGAGCATATACAAAAAGAAATGGAAGAGAATCCCTTTTTAGATGAAAAGGAACCGGAAGAAGTACCTGAACAGGAAAATCGAGAAGCTGAGGCTGAGGCTAAAGCTGAATCTGAATCTGCCAATACCTTGGAACAATGGCTGGAATATCATAGTGATCGAGACTCAGGCTACATGCCCCAGGAAAAAGAACAAGAAAAGTCCTTTGAAAACTATGTCACCAGTCGGCCCAGCCTGGTAGAACACTTGGAATTCCAACTGCGTATGGTCAGCCGGGATGACCTGGACTCAGTCATAGGCGAGTATTTGATCGGCAGTATTGATGACAACGGCTACCTGACAGTTGAATTGGCCGAGGTGGCCGGACGGTTGGAAGTACCGGA
>CAZTZX010000031.1:5592-8675 GCA_964618175.1 uncultured Syntrophomonas sp.
ACTCTGGACCCAAAACCCGGACTGCAGTACAGCAACCTTGATCAGATCAAATATATTAAGCCGGATATCTTTGTGGAAAAGATTGACGGTGAATACGTGGTAGTAGTAAATGACTATCAATTTCCCCGCCTGTCTATAAATCGCAACTATGAAAAGATCCTGCGCCAGCCGGAAGCATTTACGCAGGAAGCCCGCCAGTATTTAGAGGAAAAAATGGGGTCGGCCGTGTGGCTGATCAAAAGCATTGAGCAGCGGCGTATGACATTGTACAAGGTGGCCCGCTGTATAGTTGATATTCAAAAAGACTTCCTCGACAATGGAATAGCCTTCTTAAAGCCCCTTACCTTGCGTGAAGTAGCTGATATTGTGGAGGTACATGAATCCACCGTTAGCCGTGCTACCACCAACAAATATATGGAGACGCCGCAGGGACTGTATGAGTTGAAATACTTTTTCAGCACCGGGGTACAATGCAGACGCGGGGCAGAAAAAATATCGGCCCGCAGCATTAAAAAGCAAATAGAGGAAATGGTAGCCCAGGAAGATCCTACCCAGCCTTTAAGCGATGAGCTGATCGCCCAGAATCTCCAGGAGCAAGGTATTTCTATATCCCGCCGCACCATAGCCAAATATCGCAACGAACTGGGCATCGCCTCCACCATAGTCCGACGCCGCTATTAGAAACCGCCACCCTCTTGCATTTCTTTGCATTGTGACCACTTTCGGAAAAAAATGCCGGAAATGTGCATCGAATATCGGTGTTTGTGCTATAATAAATACGATAATAAGGTAGCCAAAAAGGTATAATTATTATATCAGTGGGACAAATTTGCCCCAAACATGCCGGTGTTCCGACAGTGGGAGGCACCTATGGATCAGCTTTTTAGCCTGATGGAACGCTTTGCTCCTGAAGCGTTGGAGCTCATAGTTGTTCGCTATCAGATACTGCGCCAAGTTTCTTACCAACAACCGGTAGGACGGCGCCAGATAAGTAAGGCACTGGGTTTTCCCGAGCGCACAGTGCGTGGGGGGATTGAGACCCTGCGGGCGCGAGGAGCTTTATACACTACCGCCGCTGGCATATTTCTCACCCCTTACGGCAAGTCGCTGCTACAAGAAATAGATCAGTATATCCCTTTTCTGTATCGAACCCAAACATTAGCTTACGAAATTAAAGATATGTTTAGATTAAACGAAGTGGTAGTAGTGCCCGGGGATTCTTACCAGAATCACTTGGTGAAGAAAGACCTGGGAGCGGCTGCTGCTCGCTATCTGCAGCGCATTCTTAAGCCGAGATCTATTTTAGCAGTTACCGGAGGCACTACCTTAGCCGAGATGGCTGCGGCTATGGATGAGGGGCCGGTCGTGGAAGATATTCTGGTAGTTCCAGCTCGGGGTGGATTAGGCGAAGATATGGAACAGCAGGCGGGGGCCATTGCGGCTCGGATTGCTCAAAACCTGGGCGGTCAGTACCGACTCTTGCATATACCCGATGACCTGGAAGAAAGTACTGCCGAAATTCTGCGGCATGACAGCCATGTAAATGAGATCATTCATATCATAAAATCAAGCCACATTTTGATCCATGGTATTGGTTCAGCTCTGGAAATGGCCAACCGCCGCAAATTCACCACCAGTGAACTGCAACAGTTGCATGATCGAGGAGCGGTCGGGGAAGCCATGCGATATTATTTTGATAAAGCGGGCAAAATAGTTTTTGAAGTTGCGGGTATTGGTTTGGAACAGACCGATCTTGCCAAAATTCCTGAGATTGTGGCTGTAGCAGGTGGAAGTCATAAGGGTGATGCCATTCGAGCGGTATTAAAGGGGTGTCGTACTACTGTTCTAATAACCGACGAAGGCGCCGCTCTAAAAATATTAACTAATAACAATTAGGAAAGGGTGATGAAATGGCGGTCAAGATTGCTATTAATGGATTTGGTCGTATCGGCAGACTGGTAGGGCGCATTGCTATGCAGCGCGACAATGTAGAAGTTGTAGCCATTAATGATTTGGGCAGCATGAAAGCCAGCGCACATTTGTTTGAATATGATTCACTTCATGGGCATTATAATGGCAAAGTTGAGGTGGATGGACAGAATCTGGTGATCGATGGCAAGTCAATTCCTTACTTAACGGAACGCGATCCCGAAAAACTCCCCTGGGAGCAATTGGGCGTAGACATAGTCGTGGAAGGAACCGGGCAGTTTCGCACGCAAGAAAAGGCAGCCAAACACCTTAAAGCCGGAGCCAAAAAGGTTATAATCACCGCTCCGGGTAAGGATGTAGACTTTACTCTGGTTATGGGAGTTAATCACGCTAAGTACCGGCCCGAATATCAGGTGGTTTCCATGGCTTCCTGCACCACTAATTGTCTGGCTCCGGTGGCCAAAGTACTTATGGATGAGTTTGGGATAGTCAAGGGATTTATGAATACCGTTCATTCTTATACTAATGACCAGCGTATTTTGGATCTGGAACATAGTGATTTGCGACGGGCTCGGGCAGCAGCTCAGTCTATCATTCCTACTACTACCGGTGCGGCCAGTGCTCTGGGATTAGTGATACCGGAACTGGCTGGGAAACTGGATGGGCTGGCCGTAAGAGTGCCGACCCCCACCGGATCACTGCTGGATCTGACGGTGGAGCTGGAAAAATCGACTACTAGTGAACAGATCAATGCTGCCTTTCTAGCAGCCAGCCAGACCAGCTTGAAGGGCATTCTCCATTACACCGAAGTTCCGCTGGTTTCCAGTGATTACCGGGGATCTGAATACTCAGCTATAGTTGATGGACTCCTGACCATGACCATGGGAGGGCAGATGGCCAAGATTATCGCCTGGTATGATAATGAATGGGCTTATTCCGTACGGGTAGTGGATACGGCCTCCTTTATAGCCAGCCAGGGACTGTAAACTAACTTAGATAGGGGTGCTCCATTTTGCAAACCATAAAAGATGCACAGCTGCAGGGCAAAACCGTTTTGTTGCGGGTGGATTTTAATATTCCCATGAACAAGGATGGCACTATCATTGATGACAGTAAAATGAGAGCGGCTCTGCCCACCCTGGAATATATATTGA
>CAZTZX010000031.1:8775-19552 GCA_964618175.1 uncultured Syntrophomonas sp.
GAGCAAAATGATGCTAACCATGCGCGACAGCTGGCTGATCTAGCCGATGTATTTGTGAATGATGCTTTTGGTGCAGCTCATCGAGCTCATGCTTCTACCGTAGGAGTGGCTGACTATTTGCCGGCCTATGCGGGCTTGCTTATGGAACAGGAAGTAAAAATGCTCCGGCAGGTGCTGGATCATCCCGAATCACCTCGTATGGCTATCCTGGGTGGCGCCAAGGTGGCTGATAAACTAGGTCTGATAGGCAACTTAATTAGTAAAATGGATATACTGCTCATAGCGGGCGGAATGGGCAACACTTTTATAAAAGCGCAGGGCCATTCTATCGGTAAATCCATGCATGAAGCTGATCGGCTGGATGAAGCGGCTCAATTGCTGCAAACCGCTAGGGAACAAGATGTGCAAATTCTGCTGCCTATTGATGTGGTAGCTGCCGACGCCATATCAGCCGATGCGGCTTGGGGAATTTACCCGGTGGACAGTATTCCGGCTGATAAAATGATTGTTGATATAGGCCCACAGACCATTGAAATTTTCTGCGCAGCCATCCGCGCTGCTCGAACTATAATATGGAACGGTCCCCTAGGAGTCTATGAATACGAACAGTTTGCCAAAGGAACTTGGGAAGCAGCCCGAGCTATAGCCGAATCCCCGGCAGTAAGCGTTATCGGCGGCGGAGATTCAGCTGCCGCTGTGCAGAATCTGGGGCTGGAAAAGGATATTACTCATATTTCTACCGGTGGAGGAGCTACCCTGGAGTTTCTCGAAGGTCGTACCCTGCCAGGAGTAGCTGTAGCAGATAGAGCCGAAATATTACCATAGAGATGTGAGGTTGTTGAGACGAAAGGTTTGATTATGCGTAAAAAAATGGCTATTGCCAATTGGAAAATGAATAAAACCCGCCACGAAGCAGGGCAGTTTTGTCAGCAGCTCAGCCAGGCTGCCCCTGAGTTAAAGGGGGTAGAAGTGGTAGTATGTCCGCCTTATACTGCTCTGGATCTGTTGGCGGAACAGTTCACCAGTACTTCCATCCATTGGGGCGGGCAAAACTGCTTTTGGGAAGAGAAGGGCGCTTTCACCGGTGAAATATCGCCCCTGATGTTGCGGGATCTGGGTTGCCAATATGTTATTTTAGGGCATTCCGAGCGTCGCCAGATCCTAGGCGAAACCGATGCGGCCATAAACCACAAGATGGCGGCGGCTTTGCAGGCGGGACTGATTCCCATCCTGTGCCTGGGGGAAACTCTGCAGGAAAGGGAAAATCAACTGGCCAAAGATGTGGTCAAGAGACAGCTGGAGCAGGATCTAAGTGATCTGGAATTAAAACCTACCAAGCTGGTGATAGCCTACGAGCCTATCTGGGCTATAGGTACCGGGGTCAACGCTTCCAGTGATGATGCTCAGGAAATGATCGGATTTATTCGGGAACAGCTGGCCGCCCAAGCAGGTCAGGCTGTGGCTGCGGCAGTTCCTATTTTGTATGGGGGCAGTGTACGTGGCGACAACATAACGGAGTTTATGGCGAAAGACGATATTGATGGTGCTTTGATCGGAGGCGCCAGCCTTGATGTCAACGCTTTCGTTACTATTGCGAGGTATATTGCTGATGCCTAAGAAACCAACCGTGCTAATGATTTTAGATGGATGGGGGGTGCGTCCCCCGGCACCCGATAACGCTATAAGCCTTTGTGATCCCGGTAATTATAATGAACTGGCCAGCTCGTATCCCTACACGGAGCTGATTTGTTCAGGCAATGAGGTGGGACTGCCCCAGGGACAGATGGGTAACTCGGAAGTCGGCCACCTCAATATAGGTTCCGGGCGCACCGTCTTTCAGGAAATAACCCGCATAAGCAATTCCATTAAAGATGGTTCCTTCAATACAAATCCCGTATTTTTGGCGGCTATAGAACATGCTAAGAAAAACCAGGGCGCACTTCATTTAATGGGGCTATTATCCGATGGTGGAGTACACAGCCATATGCAGCATATCGAAGCTCTTTTAGAGTTGTGCCATCGGCACCAGGTGTCCAGAGTATATATCCATGCTTATCTGGATGGCCGTGATGTAGCCCCGCGCAGTGCTCAACTGTATATTCAGCAACTGCAGGAAACTATGAATAGAATGCAAGTAGGGGAATTTGCCACCATTTCTGGCCGCTTTTACGGCATGGATCGGGATCGGCGCTGGGATCGAGTGCAGGCCAGCTATGATGCTATGGTATTAGGAGTGGGCAAAAAGGCCCCTAGTGCGTTGGTAGCCTTAGAGAGCAGCTACGAGAACCGCATTACTGATGAATTTGTAGAGCCAGTGGTGATAGTTGACCAACAGGGCCAACCCCGGGGCACCATACAGGACGGGGATAGTATGGTGTTTTTCAATTTCCGGGCCGATCGGGCCCGTCAGATAACCCGAGCCCTGGTGGATGAAAACTTTGCTGGATTTGAGCGCACCCAGTGGCCGCAGATCTATTTGGCTTGCTTGACGCAATATGATGCTGATATAGATGTCCCGGTAGCTTTTCCTCCCCAGAACTTAAACAATACTCTGGGAGAGGTCTTGGCAGAAAAAGGACTAAAGCAGCTGCGAATTGCGGAAACAGAGAAATACGCCCATGTCACATTCTTTTTCAATGGCGGGGTAGAGGAACCTAATCCGGGAGAAGACCGTATCCTGATACCCTCTCCCCAAGTAGCCACCTACAATTTACAGCCGGCCATGAGCGCCATGGAGTTAACTGCTCGGGTCATCAGCGAGATTCAACGGGATTATTATGATGTTATTATAATAAACTATGCCAACCCTGATATGGTAGGGCACACCGGGATACTTGAGGCGGCTATTGAGGCTTGCAGCGTGGTGGACACCTGTATGCAGCGGGTAGTCCAGGCTATTTTGGATCGGCAGGGTAACCTACTGGTGACCGCCGACCACGGCAACTGCGAGATGATGGTTTGCCCCAATACAGGTGTTCCATTTACGGCCCATACTACGGATTTGGTTCCGTTTATCCTGGTATCCGAACAATATCGGGGCCGGCAACTGAGAAGACAGGGTTCGTTGCGCGATGTAGCCCCTACCATGCTTGACCTATTGGGGATCGACATACCTCCGGAAATGACTGGTCGCTCTTTATTAGATCTACAGCTGTAAAACGTCAACAGACTAAATTATATAATGATGCTAAGGTGAAGGGAGAAAAACAGATGAGTGCGATTATCGATGTATACGCCCGGGAGGTCTTGGACTCCAGAGGCAATCCCACTGTAGAAGTAGAAGTAGTATTAGAAGACGGTACCATGGGACGAGCCATAGTTCCTTCTGGAGCTTCCACCGGAGCCCACGAAGCTGTAGAGCTGCGCGATGGAGACCAGGACAGATATCTGGGCAAAGGGGTACTCCAGGCAGTGGAAAATGTCAACGACATCATAGCTCCCGAAGTGGTCGGCATGGATGCCACCCGTCAGGTGGAGATCGATCAGATGATGATCGATCTGGATGGGACTCCTAACAAAGGCAAATTAGGAGCCAACGGAATCCTAGGAGTATCTTTGGCAGTTGCCCGGGCGGCGGCCAACTACTTGGATCTGCCGCTCTACCAGTATATAGGCGGAGTAAATGCCCGAGATCTGCCGGTTCCGATGATGAACATTCTCAATGGGGGCCAACATGCTGATAACAACGTGGATATTCAGGAATTTATGATCGTGCCGGTAGGTGCGGACAGCGTGGCTCATGCCATTCGCATGGGCGTGGAAATTTATCACCGCCTCAAAAAAGTCTTGGGACAAAAAGGCCTGGCTACTTCCGTGGGAGATGAAGGAGGATTTGCGCCTAACCTGCCTTCCAATGAAGCCGTCTTGGATGTTATTATGGAAGCTATTAGGGCCGCTGGCTATGAGCCGGGTAAAGATATATACTTGGCTTTAGATGTGGCAGCCACTGAATTATATAAGGATGGGTATTATCATCTGGAGAGCAGCGGTCAAAAAATGACTTCTGCTGAAATGGTGGAGTTCTATGCCCGGCTGGCTGATAATTATCCATTAATATCCCTGGAGGATGGTCTGGCCGAAGACGATTGGGAAGGCTGGAAACTGCTTACCGATAAGCTGGGGAATAGAGTGCAATTGGTGGGTGATGACTTATTTGTAACCAACCCGGAGCGGCTTAGCCGAGGCATTGAAACCGGGGTGTGCAACAGCGTTTTGGTGAAAGTAAATCAGATCGGTACTCTGACAGAAACTCTGCAAACCATCGAGATGGCTAAAGAGGCGGGCTACACCTGTGTTATATCGCATCGTTCCGGTGAGACCGAAGACTCAACTATTGCAGACATTGCTGTGGCAACCAATGCTGGCCAGATCAAAACTGGAGCCCCAGCGCGCACTGATCGGGTAGCTAAATATAATCAGCTCATGCGCATTGAGGAAGAACTGGATAATATCGCTCGCTATCGTGGCTTAAAGGCATTCTATAATCTGGGCTAGTATGGCTCCTTGTTTTACTATAAGTTACTATGTTAAAATATAGGTTGTCTCTTGGAATGTGGTGGAACGGAGGTGAACAACGTGCTAAAGACCGTAGTGCTAATCGTACAAATAGTCTGCTCAATTGCCTTAATTGCTACAGTACTCTTACAGTCGGGAAAAAGCGCTGGCCTGTCAGGCAGCATAGCCGGTGGAAGCGAGGCCATATTTGGCAAAAAGAAAGGCCTGGATGATCTCTTTTCGAAGATGACTGCCTATATTGCGGTAGTGTTCATTATTAGTACGCTGCTGCTATCGTTACTGTAGCTGCATTGAAATCAGTTGTGGGTGAGATTGGCGATTTGTACGCTCTAATATAAGGAGATGATTAAGGACAATGGAAAATATTTTGATGTTTGCCCCCGTCGGTGGTGCTCTGGCTCTGCTGTTTGCCGTGTACTTAGCAGGTAAGGTATCTAAAGCTGATCCCGGTAACGATGTAATGCAGGAGATCGCCGGACACATCCATGAAGGGGCGATGGCTTTTTTAAACCGGCAATATACAGCTATTGCCATTTTTGTTGTCGTGGTATTCTTTGTTTTGGGACTATTCCTGCCTGCGGCAAGTGGGCCCTGGCAGACGGCTATCTGTTTCCTGGTGGGCGGTACCTGTTCTGCCTTAGCGGGATACATAGGAATGACGGTAGCAACCAAAGCCAATGTACGTACCGCCAATGCGGCTCGTTCTTCTCAGAACGCAGCCCTGGGGATAGCCTTTTCCGGTGGAGCAGTCATGGGTATGACCGTTACTGGATTAGGTTTATTAGGTTTGGGCATTTTGTATCTGATATTTAAAGATCCCAGTATCGTTAATGGTTTTGCCCTGGGGGGAAGTTCCATAGCCCTGTTTGGCCGTGTGGGCGGTGGTATTTATACCAAAGCCGCTGACGTAGGTGCCGACCTAGTGGGTAAAGTAGAAGCCGGTATACCCGAAGATGATCCCCGTAACCCGGCTACTATTGCTGACAATGTTGGCGATAACGTGGGTGACGTGGCTGGTATGGGAGCCGACCTGTTTGAATCTTATGTTGGATCTATAATTTCAGCTATGACCCTGGGGCTAGTTCTGGTAAACACCACTGCTGGTATGAGTATGGGACCTGTCATTCTGCCTATGATCATTGCCACTGGCGGAATCCTGGCTTCCATTATCGGTACTTTCTTTGTTCGCACTGATGAAAAAGCCAATCCTCTGAAAGCTCTCAACGCCGGAACGATCAGTTCGGCCATTGTATTAATAATCATAGCTTACTTTGCGGTTCGCTACATTCTGCCTGAGGAAATGTTCAATGTATTCTGGGCACTGGTAGCTGGGCTGGTAGCGGGAACCATAATAGGTTTTGTTACTCAGTACTACACAGCAGCCGAATACAAACCAGTGCAGGATATTGCCAGTGCAGCCCAAACGGGGCCGGCCACGGTTATCATCTCCGGTTTGGGTGTAGGAATGCTTTCTACCGCTATTCCTATTTTTGTTATATGTGCTGCCATTCTGATAGCCTATCTGACCGGGGGTATCTATGGTATCGCTTTGTCAGCCGTAGGCATGCTGGCTACAACCGGCATGGTGGTAGCGGTTGACGCTTATGGCCCCATTGCTGACAATGCCGGTGGCATCGCTGAGATGGCTGGATTGCCTCATGAAGTTCGCGAAACTACTGACAAACTGGACTCAGTGGGCAATACCACTGCGGCTATCGGTAAAGGTTTTGCCATCGGCTCAGCAGCACTTACATCTCTGGCCTTGTTAACTGCCTATACTCAGGTAGTAGGGATAAAATCGGTAAACGTTTTGGATCCTTATGTAATGATCGGATTATTGATTGGCGCTATGCTCCCCTTCTTGTTCTGTGCTCTGACTATGGGCGCAGTCGGCAGAGCTGCCAGTGAGATGGTGGAAGAAGTTCGCCGTCAGTTCAGAGAAATTCCTGGCCTGATGGAAGGTAAAGCGAAAGCCGATTATGCTACCTGTGTTGATATCAGTACCAAATCTGCCATTCGCGAAATGATAATTCCCGGTCTTATGGCCGTTGTTGCTCCCGTACTGACTGGCCTGTTGCTCGGAGCCGAGGGCCTGGCGGGCATGCTGACTGGTGCTATTTTATCGGGTGTCTGTCTGGCCATAATGCTGGCTAATGCGGGCGGTGCCTGGGACAATGCCAAGAAGTATATTGAAGACGGCAATTACGGCGGCAAGGGCAGTGAAGCCCATGCAGCAGGTGTAGTAGGAGATACCGTGGGAGATCCTTGTAAGGACACCGCTGGACCATCTTTGAACATTTTGATCAAGTTGATGTCCATTGTATCTCTGGTATTTATGGCACCATTGCTGATGTAATCACCTCGATTTGATTCAGAGCAGGAGGGTTATGTTTCCCTCCTGCTCTTCGCATATATAGAGGAATATAACGGAGAGGGGGAGAAGCTCTGATCTATATTCATCCGCAAGCGGAGCCTTTTTATAGTGCCGGTACATCGGGGAGGGCCATTTTATTTATTCATGGTTTTACGGCTTCGCCCTCGGAAATGTATCCTTTAGCAGCATTATTGCAGGAACGTCTTGAGTGTACTGTCAGCGGCATACTGCTGCCCGGGCATGGATCACACCCCAGCTTCCTGAATCGTACTACCTGGAAAGACTGGTTTAACACGGTGCAGGATGAGATCCAGTATTTACTTAGCGGCCATGACCGTGTTGATGTGGTGGGGCTCTCTATGGGAGGACTTTTGGCCATTTATGCCGGTGTACATATACCTCATCTGCAGAGCATAATCACCATTAATGCTCCCATAATAAATCGGTTTCGGCTGATTGCCCTGGCTCCTCTGCTGCAGTGGGTGTTTCCCCATTTTCCTAAACCGAAGCAGAAAAGAGCCTATCTGCAGGGAAAGGATCGTTTTGCCTATAAGGTTTACCCGCTCAAGGCTTTAAGCAGTATGCTGAAACTGCGTAAGATAGTAAAAGCGGAAATAGCTCAACTGACTACACCCATATTGATCATACAAGCCCAGCAAGATGAATCAGTTGACCCGCGCAGTTTAGAGTGGCTATCGCAGCATATCAAGAATGCACCCCAAGATGTTATGCGTTTAGAAAGATCCGAGCACATTGCTACTATGGGGCCGGAACTGGCAATATTAACAGACAGGGTTATTGAATTTTTGCAGGCACATGAGTGATCCTTTCGGAGCTGTCACTGCCAAGAGTTCTTTAAGAGGACCTCAACTGCAGGACTGGCTCACTAAACAAGAAAACTCAAGCCTGTCATCGCCCTCATCGAGGACGCCTGATGCTCCCTATGGTCGCCACTAATGTTGCGAGGAGCGTAGCGACGTGGCGATCTCTAAGCTCAAACCGTATATATAGGTGGAGATTGCCGCGCCTTCGGCTCGCAATGACACGAGAAGGAGAAGGAGAAGGAGAAGGAGGTCATACTTTGCAGCGCGAACAGGCACTACAGATGTTAAAACAGCACTTAAGCAATGAGAATCATATCAGCCATTCCCTGGCAGTAGAGGCCATAATGCGGGGACTGGCCGAACGTTTGGGAGAAGATGTGGATAAATACGGACTGACCGGCCTCCTGCATGACATCGACTACGATGATACTGGAGAAGACATGCATCGTCATTCCCTGGTCGGTGCCGAAATGCTGCAAGAACAGGGCTTGCCGGAGGACATCGTCTATGCAGTAAAAGTACATAATGAGATCCACGGGCTGCCGCGGCAATCGCTTTTGGACAAGACCCTTTATGCCGCTGATCCAGTCAGCGGATTCATCACTGCCGCCGCCTTAGTCCGACCGGATAAAGACTTAAGGGAAGTGCAGTTGAAATCACTTAAGAAACGCTTCAAGGAGAAGGCCTTTGCCCGCGGGGCCAGCCGGGAGCAGATGGCTGCCTGTAGCGAACTGGGGCTGGAATTGGATGATTATCTCACCATTGCCCTGGATAGTATGAAAAAAATTGCCGCTGAACTGGGTCTGGATGGTAGAGTATAGGCAAAACTGGATATACTTTATTTAATAATATCCTTTTTAGGAGGATTCAATGGTAACTAAAGAAGATGTACTCCAATACATGCACAAGGAAAGCTATCGTCCCTTGTCTTACCAGGAATTACGGGATCTGTGGGAAATCGGCCCGGATGATGAGAGCCGTTTCATGAAGATCCTGGGTAAGCTGGAAAAAGAGGGAGAGATAATCAAAACCCGCAAAAATAAATATGGATTGCCGCAAATGATGAACTCAGTGCGAGGAGTTATTCGCTTAAATCAGCGCGGCTACGGCATCCTGCGGCCCGATGAGCCCGGACAGCCCGAGATATTTGTTTACGGTAAGAATCTTAATGGTGCCATGCACGAAGATAAGGTGCTGGTGCGCATTATGGAACGGGCCGTGGCTGATCAGCGCCCGGAAGGCGAGGTCATTCGCGTAGTCAGCCGGGCGCGCCATGAGCTGGTCGGTACCTTGGAGCGCGGTAAAAACATGGTTCAGGTTATACCGGATGACTCCCGCCAGCTGTATTCCGTATTTGTCAAACTGCCCAAAAAGCTGAAAGTAAAAAACGGTGACAAGGTTCTGGTCAGCATCACCTCCTGGCCTGACAAATATAAAGGACCGGAAGGCAAGATCGTTGAGGTGCTGGGATCGAAAGGAGAACCTGGTTTGGATGTACAGGTGATCATTAAAAAGCACGGCTTGCGAAGCTTTTTCTCGCCCGGTGTTCTAGAAGAAGCCACCCAAGCAGACGTTCCAGCTCCGCCAGAAGAAATAGCCCGCCGTCGTGATTTGCGCAGCCTGCGCATGGTCACTATTGACGGCGAGGATGCCAAAGACCTGGATGACGCCGTTTCAATCGAGCGCCTGGAAAAGGGCTACCGTTTAGGAGTTCATATTGCCGATGTTTCTCACTATGTTAAAGAAGACGGCCGCCTGGATAAAGAAGCCTTTGCTCGCGGAACTAGTGTTTATCTGGTGGATAAAGTCCTGCCCATGCTGCCTAAAGAGCTGTCCAATGGCATCTGCAGTCTTAATCCGCAAGTGGATCGCCTGGCCGTTACCTGTCTCATGGACATTGACCGGCAGGGCCGGGTAATGAATTATGACATATTCAAGTCGGTCATCAATACTAATGAACGTATGACCTATACCAATGTAAACAAGATTTTGGTTGACAACGATCCCGAACAGATCGACCGCTACCGTGATTTGGTAGAGGATTTTCGCCTTATGAAAGAGCTAGCCGATATCCTGCGTCAGGAACGCATGGTTCGGGGCGCATTGGATTTCGATTTTCCGGAAACCAAGGTTATTGTAGATGAAAAAGGCTTTCCTATTGATATTAAAGCCCGAGTGCAGGGCGTCGGAGAAATGATAATCGAGGACTTTATGATCAAAGCCAACGAAGTTGTGGCTGAACACCTGCACTGGCAGGAAATGCCCTCCCTGTACCGGGTGCATGAAAAGCCTGATGAGGAAGCCCTGGTAAAACTCAATCATGTCTTGGGGGTTTTCGGTTACAAAATTCGGGAAGGAAAAGTGGAGCCCCGCGTATTCCAGAAAATTCTTCATGAGGTGAAGGGCAAACCCGAGGAACAGCTTATATCCCTGATACTGCTGCGTTCCATGAAACATGCCCGCTATATGCCCCAGGCGCTGGGACATTTCGGCCTGGCTTCCAAACTCTACAGCCACTTTACCAGTCCGATTCGCCGCTATCCCGACCTGGTGGTTCATCGGGTGTTAACCGCCACCCTGGATGGCAGCATGAGCAGTCGCAAACGCAAGAGTCTGGAAGGAAAAATGGCCGCCATCGGCGAACAAGCCACCCAGATGGAAATGAAAGCCGAGGAGGCCGAGCGCGATCTGGTGGACATCAAGAAGGCCCAGTATATGCAGCAGTTCCTCGGAGGGGTCTTCACCGCCCGTATTGCTTCTATACAATCCTTCGGCTTTTTTATCGCTCTGGAAAATACAGTCGAAGGTCTGGTGCACATTTCCAGCATTGCCGATGACTATTATGAATTCAACGAGCGCAACTACACCTTGACCGGCAACCATACCGGCCGCAAATTTGCCATGGGCGACCAGGTGAAGGTACAGTTGGTGCGGGTGAGCGTCGAAGATGCCAAAATTGATTTCGAATTGGTCGAATAGCCTTAGATCCGGCCTTCCTTGACGCCCAGGCCTTTACTGCGTTATAATAGGATACGAACAAGGAAACCAACCCTGGCCTTGGAAG
>CAZTZX010000032.1:0-13839 GCA_964618175.1 uncultured Syntrophomonas sp.
TAGCATTTTATCAATCGCTATTACATTTGGAGTTTGCGGTCGTCGAACATGCTAGTTTTTTATGGATTCCCAACATAGGGGAGCGGGATCCATATTTTTTGCTGGCCGTACTGGCTGCGGCCTCTACTTATTATCAGTCGAAACTATCCACGGTAAATACCCAAGATCCCACCCAGAAAACCATGCTGTATATCATGCCATTATTTATGGCCTGGATAGCCGCGACTTTACCAGCGGGGCTTCCATTATACTGGGTAACCTTCAACATATTAGGTATTTTACAGCAGCTTTATGTTAACCGATCTACTCAATTAGTAGCGGACACCGGCACCGGCCTGCAGGTGGAAGTAGAAGCACCCGCTGTAAAGAAACCTGAGCCAGAAGAAAAAAAAGCACCGGTTGAGAAGCCAGTGAAACCGGAGGTTAAAGCCCAGCAGCAGGAAGCGGGGAGGGCCAAAGGAGGAAAGAAGAAAAGTGGGAGCACAAAGTATCGAAAAGCGGGGAAAAAGCGTTAATGAAGCCATCAAAGCGGCTTTGGATGAATTGGAATGTGAGATAGACGATGCGATTATTGAAATCGTCGAGGAGCCCAGCAAGGGACTCTTAGGATTAATTAAAAAGCCCGCTATTGTTAGGGTTTCCCGTCGGGATAAGCCCGAGGAAGAAGTCCGTGCGGTTTTGGAAGAAATGCTCAAAAGAATGAAAATTGATTACCAGATTAGCCAAGTAGAGTGGGAGGATGGCCGGGTTCGCATCAATATAGTCGGTAAAGATATGGGATTATTGATTGGACGCAAGGGAGAGACCTTGAATTCTCTACAATTTATGGTGGGCTTGATAGTAAATCGTAAGCGGCCGGAGAGAATCAGGGTAGTATTGGATGTAGAAGATTATCGTAAGAAAAAAGAAGAATCCCTGGAAGCCCTAGCCCTAAGACTGTCCGATCGAGTTAAGAAGACCCACAAGAATGTAGTAATGAGGCCCATGAGTTCGCAGGAGAGAAGGATAGTTCACACTGCCTTACAGGGAGATCCCCAGGTAACTACTTACTCGATGGGGGATGAACCAAACCGCAAAGTAGTGATTTCTCTTAAAAAATAACCCTGATAAAAAAAGGCCCTTAGCGGGCCTTTTTTTATTGGGGCCTGGTTGAGGTGTAGAGCCGGGAGGGTTTTGGTAGAATAAGAGAGAAACCCGAGGCCAAGAAAGATGAGGGGATCACTTGGCAGAGAATTAACCAAAAGCGATCGGGGGTGCCTTAAGTGCAGGAGGCTATAACTGCTATTTCCACTCCGCCGGGGGAAGGCGGAATCGCCATAGTTCGATTGAGCGGCAACAATGTGATAGAGACGGTGGACAGTATGTTCACACCGCATCACCAGGAAGTCCAGCTTAGGGCGCGCCCTTCTCATACTCTGACACTGGGATGGATGATCGACCAGGAGGGGCAGCCCCTTGATGAAGTACTGGTTAGTATAATGCGTGATCCGCACAGTTATACAGGTGAGGATGTTGTAGAAATAAACTGTCATGGGGGAACGCTGCCGGCCCGGCAAGTGCTGGAAAGAGTAATTCAGGCTGGTATCCGTTTGGCTGAACCGGGAGAATTCACCCGACGGGCTTTTTTAAATGGGCGTTTGGATGTCAGCCAGGCCGAGGCGGTCATAGATGTTATCCGCGCTAAGACCGACAAGGCCATGCAAATAGCGGTGCGGCGTCTGCAGGGCAGCACCAGCCGCCAGATCCAGCAGTTAGAAGACGAACTGGTACAAATAAATGCTTTAGTGGAAGCCAGTCTGGATTTTCCCGATGAAGTGGGTGATCCTGACTATGGCGAGGTAAGGGAAAGGCTAGAGCAGATCATGGCCCAGCTGGATCATATGCTGGAGGCAGCTCGGCGGGCGGATGTTTATCGCCAAGGGATCACCATAGCCATAGCAGGGAAACCCAATGTAGGGAAATCGAGTTTGCTCAATGCTTTGTTAAGGAAAGATAAGGCGATTGTGACCGATATTCCCGGGACGACTCGTGATGTGATCGAGGACTGGCTTAATGTGAAGGGTATTCCGGTGCGGATCATGGATACAGCTGGGATAAGAGCTACCAAAGATTTGGTGGAGCGCATAGGAGTGGAGCGCTCCCAGGAGGTAATCCAACAGGCGGACTTGATCATATTTTTATTGGATGTTACCTCCGGGATAACGACTGAGGATCAGTTTGTTTACGAGAGTATTGCCAATGGCAAAGTAATCGTTTTGGTCAATAAAGAAGACTTAGATGATAAAAAGGTTACCGAAGAGGATCTGGACCAGATGCTTGGTGATATTCCGGTTATCCGCGGCTCAGTTAAAGAAGAAATCGGCCTTAACGAACTGGAAAACCTCATAGAAAAGTTGGTTTTAGCCGGTGGGCTGGAAAGTGATGACCTGGAAATGGTGGTCAACCTGAGGCAGAAACAGTCTTTGCGGCAAGCAAGGCAGCACGTGCAGGAGGTTCTTAGCTGCCTGGAAACCACTACTCTGGATTGTCTGGGGGTAGACCTGAGAGGGGCTCTGGAATCGTTGGGAGAAGTAACCGGCAAAAACCTGCAGGATGAGGTGTTGGATCGTATCTTTCATGATTTTTGTATTGGCAAATAAACAGTTGGCTGGGAGGAAATAAGTGGATGATAACCTATGCAGCAGGCAGCTATCAGGTGGTGGTAATAGGAGCGGGCCATGCGGGCTGTGAAGCAGCTCTGGCATCAGCTCGTATGGGCTGTTCAACCCTGTTGGTCACACTCAGCATGGAGAATATTGCCTTAATGCCCTGCAACCCTTCCATAGGAGGACCAGCCAAGGCTCAACTGGTAAGGGAAATAGATGCTTTGGGCGGAGAAATAGGGGTAAACATAGATAAAGCCAATATCCAGATAAGGACTATCAATACCGGCAAGGGCCCGGCAGTGCAGGCCTTACGCGCCCAGGCGGACAAGTATGAATATCACAAAGAGATGCTGCGTACCCTGCTCGACCAGCCTAACTTGGACATAATGATGGCGGAAGTCACCCGCATAGAAACTAAGTCAGGGCGGGTAACGGGTATCATCACCAAAACCGGAGCTCACTTTGACAGTCAGGCCATTATAGTTACTTCGGGCACTTACTTAAAGGGACGCATCATAATAGGAGATATCATATTTGATGGTGGCCCTGGTAATCAATTCCCAGCTACCCAGTTGTCCCAATGCCTGCAAGATCTGGGCTTGAGTTTGGGACGCTTTAAAACCGGAACCCCTCCTCGTATCAGCAAGAAATCGGTTGACTTTGCCAAGATGGTCGAACAGCCCGGGGATGAACGACCGCTGCGCTTTTCTTACATCAGCCCTGTTTTTGATCGGCCCCAGTTATCCTGTTGGCTGACTCACAGCACACCGCAAACACATCAGATAGTAATGGATAACCTGGACAGAGCCCCCATGTTTACTGGTGTTATTCAGGGACGGGGGCCGCGCTACTGTCCATCTTTTGAGGACAAGGTGGTTCGCTTTGCCCATAAGGACAGCCATCAGCTATTTGTGGAGCCGGAAGGCCGGGCTACTGATGAAATGTATGTACAGGGGCTGAATACCAGCCTGCCGGAAGATGTGCAGATCCAAGTTTTGCGTAGTATCCCCGGTTTGGAGAAGGTGCGCATGATACGAACCGGATATGCTATTGAATATGATTATGTACCCCCCGCGCAGCTTAAGTTATCGCTGGAAACCCGTGCAGTAGAAGGTCTGTTTACAGCGGGCCAGATCAACGGTACCTCCGGATATGAAGAAGCTGCTGCCCAGGGGATAATCGCGGGAATTAATGCGGCTCGACAGGTTTTGGATAAAGAGCCGCTCATCTTAAAACGCAGTCAGGCCTATATCGGAGTTTTGATCGATGACCTGACCACCAAGGAAATGGATGAACCTTATCGACTGCTCACCTCCCGGGCTGAATATCGGCTACTGTTGCGTCAAGATAATGCCGATCTGCGGCTTACTGAAATTGGACGTCAGGTAGGATTGGTCAGTGAGGAGCGCTGGCGTATTTTTCAAGAAAAAAGGCAGCTGTTAGAACAAGAAACCAAACGGATGCATGAATACTCGGTGACACCCAGCGACAAAGTGGTGGGGCCATTGCTGGTTGCCAAGGGAAGCTCAGCTCTCAAAGACCGCACCTCCCTTTGGGAACTATTGCGCCGAACGGAGATGAAGATCGATGATTATGTGGCTACCGACCTATTAGACGAATATGACTTGGACATATTAGAACAGCTGGAAATTCAGGCGAAATATGAAGGCTATATTGACAAACAGCACGAACAGGTCAAACGTTTTGAGAAAATGGAAAGCAAATTGATTCCGGCGGAAACCAACTATGAAAATGTGCCCAGCTTATCCAATGAAGCTAAACAGAAGCTAAGTCAGTTCCAACCGGCTTCGGTGGGGCAGGCTTCTCGAATTGCGGGGGTATCACCCGCCGATGTCAATGTTTTATTAATATATTTGGAAAAAGAAAGAAGGAAATAAGAGGCCGATATGGAATATATTAGGAAATACCGAGCCATGCTTATGGATGAAAACCAGCGGCATAATCTAGTTAGTCGGCGAACTCTAGAAGAAGACTTTGAGAAGCATGTCCAGGACAGCCAGGAGGTTCTACACTATGCTGACTGGGACAATGCCAAAATAGTTGATATGGGCAGTGGAGCTGGCTTTCCAGGTCTCATTTTAGCGATGCTTTGCCCGGGTGCTCAGTTTACTCTGGTGGAGTCTGATCAAAAGAAAAGCGCTTTTCTAAAAAGAGCTGTTCAAGAGTTGAGTTTGGGCAATGTAACCGTGGTAACGCGTCGTCTGGAAGAATTGGGTCAGGACGAATTATTTCGAGAATCATTTGATGCCGTGACAGCCCGGGCGGTAGCAGCGTTGAACATATTGCTCGAGTATGGGGTGCCCTTGTTGAAAAACGGCGGCATAGGCTGGTTTTGGAAAGGGATCAAAGCGGAAGAAGAAGTGGACCAGGCGCAGGCGGCATTAAAGATGCTCCGGGCTAAGGTAGATACCATTTATTGGTATCGGCTTATTGAAGAGCGCGACCGAGCAATGGTTAAGGTGGTAAAAAGCGACCTAACTCCGGTACAGTACCCGCGCCGGGTAGGAGTTCCATCAAAGCGTCCCCTGTAAGGAGGAGTTCTGGCATGGTGATCAAACAACTGGAAAAGCTATGGGGCAAAAACCCCCAGGTACATGTTGATGAGATCGAGATTTCCCGGATCGAGCGTAGTCCTTATCAGGCACGGAGTCAGTTTGATGAACGAGAATTATCGGATCTGGCTCAGTCAATTGAGAACTACGGAGTTATTCAACCCATTGTGGTTCGTCCGGTCGGGGAAGGCAAATATCAGATCGTGGCCGGTGAACGGCGTTATCGGGCCTCTGCCCTGCTGGGACTGCGTACCATACCAGCCATTGTCCAGAAGATGGACGATGAAAGAGCCGCGGCGGTGTCCTTAATTGAGAACCTGCAGAGGCGCGAGCTAAATTATTTTGAGGAAGCGATAGCTTACAGTGTGCTGTTAGAAGGGTTTGGATTGACTCAGGACGAATTGGCCCGGCGCATTGGCAAAAGCCAATCGGCCATTGCTAATAAGTTACGTCTGCTAAAACTCCCTGAACCGGTGCGAGATCTTATTTCTCCGGAAATTATTACCGAGCGGCACGCTAGATCTTTACTCAAATTGAGTGCCCCGGAAATGCAGATGGAAATCTTGCGCCAGATCTACGAGCGGGACTTGAATGTTAAGGAAACTGAAGCTCTGGTAGACGAACTAAGTCATAATAATATTCCCCGGGAAAGCGGCGTGCGGGAAGGCGGACAAAATGTTTCCATGATCATTAAGGATGCGCGCATTTTTATCAATACTATCAAAGAAACGGTCAGGAGAGCCCGCCAAACCGGAGTAGACATATCCATGACGGAACGCAGCGCAGAAGAAGAGTATGAATTAGTTATAAAAGTGCGCAAGCAAAAAACAGGGACCGTGCTGACCATGACGAAACCATAGGGACCTTTGAGATAGCTGAAAAGGACCCAACCATACGTCAGGTTATATGTAAATCACCCCCTATGGGGATGTTGGTAGCTAGGAAGATCTGAGTATTATAGTAGGGTTGATGCCCACATCGCCCCGTTCTTATTTTCTAGAATCAAGAAAGCTGGCCCCGCTTGCAAGAGGCCAGCTCAATAAATATGTGGCTATTTGTAAATTCTAGGTTCCGGGCATTTTGGTAAAAACGCCCCGCGGATCTACGACCGTACGCAGAATCTCCATAACTTCATCTGGCGGCGCTTCGACCATAGCAATTTCATCGGGTACCAGCAATTCAAAACCAGTACATGCTTGAGCAATCTCTACGGTCAGACCCGGATTCAGGGCCTTGATGCGCATTCTCTTGCTGATCGGCTCAAAGTCGTATACCCCCACTTGAGTTACAACAGCGATGGGGCCGCCATACAAGCCGGCCTTTGCCCGGCTGTCGCCACCCTCCAAATAACCGGGAGTGGTTAAGAAATCAACTCTTTCCGGAAACCGATCAGGGGTCTGTAAACCCACTAAGACTGATTTCTCGGTCAGTGAGCCAATATCATTACCGCCGCCGCTGCCAGGCAGAATTGATTTCAAGTTCTCGTAGCTGCCGATTACCGAGGTGTTAACATTGCCATACATATCGATTTGGGCTCCACCCTGGAAGGCAATATCCACGTAGCCCAGAGCACATTGGCCAAATGAAATCGACATTTCCATGCTCATGGGTGACTTGCGAAAAGTAAAGGGATCACCTACGGACCAGGGCATATCACAGCCTTCGGACGGATCTTGACCGCCACTTTCAAATACCATAGTTATGTTTTTAGCATGGGTTTTATGTGCCAGCATAGCTCCTACCATGGGAAGGCCTGTTCCAACATAGACTATTTGTCCGTCTTCAATTAGTAAAGACAGGTTGTAGGCCAGCATTTCCAAGGGGTTAGCGGGTGCTACATTGCTCATGATCTCCCTCCTTACTTAATCCCTTTTGGGTATTACTTCGTCGTAGTGGAAATTTATAGCGGTGTCGTCAGAGATTCCTGCCGCAGCCTCAGCCAATCGACGAGCCTGATCTATAGTGCGTATACCGCCGCATTTCTCGATAAAGTCATAGGGGTCTTTAGTGTTAAAGATCCAACGCTCTGTATAATCTAACATGTTCTCTTGGGTGACAGTGCCGATGCGAATCAAGAACTCCCACCACTCTCTATTCCAGTAGTAATGACCTGGGCAACAGCCCGGATAGGCGCCATAAGGTAGTTCTACAACTGCATCAACATACCAGAAGGGGATGCTGGCAGTGCTATTTTCGCGAATGGTCATTTCCGGAACAATTCTTTCGGCCGTTACAATAACTTTACGACAGGCAGCCGCCAAAGCAACATCATTAATAGCCGGGCCTTGAATGACGGCATTACCATAACGGTCGGCCTGTTGGACATGTATGATGCAAACATCTGGAAACAGTGCGGGGATCATACAGACCGGATCATCGACTTCGCCGACGGGATTGTTGATTACGTGTACATAGGGGTTTTTGGTAAACATATCGGTTCCCAGCAACTGCTTAGAAGCGATGCAAGGGGAGCCAAGCTGGGCGGCCTTAAAACCCTGAGCCATAGAGCCATGACTCCAGATAGAGTGAATCTCGGCGGTTTTTCCCTTTATCATACGGGCAAAGTTTTTGTCATTACCGCGCATTTCTACTCCCACATAGGAGAGGTGCAGTCCGGTCATACAACCGCGAGCCATAAAATATGAGGTATTGGACATAGGGGAACCGATACCGGTGAGATTCTTTTTCTGTTGGCGGACCACTTCGAAATAGGCCTGAATCGGACTTCTGACATAGGAGAAGCCGGTTTCGGCAAAAATGTCGCCATCCCAGACAAACTCCGCTACCGCTTCCGACAAGGACATACGCTTGTCCCTTTTACGGCGGTCTTTATTCAGGTGAAATTCGCGGGCGCCTTTATAATCTATCAAGCGCTTGAGATGGTCTTCGGTGGAATACTTCTGACCCATAAAAAGTAACCTCCTTATTTATAAGATAACGTGCAGAAGAGAAGAACCGGCCAGATCACCCCCCAATGAGTTCCGGTTTCCCGTTGATAAAAATGAAGGAGACATACGTTAAGCTTTAGCCAAAGCTCCAATCAAACTGCGAAATGCGGAAATTGTCCGAAAACAAAAAAATTACTGATTGTAATAAATATATTATAAGGTGATAGACACAAGCTAACAACAATGAAATACAGATTACCGGGTAAAACACAGTAAAAGGACAAAATAGCACGAAATACTAGGAAGGAGCGAAATCACTGTAAGAAATAATTGACCAAAATATGACAATAAGTGGCAAAGAAAGCAGCCCGTCTAAGTTATATTTACGAAGAGTGCTCTTAATCCTGCAAAGAGTGATAAGATATTTATGTAGGTTCTGCCAATATTATTTGACCATTTCAGGCATGCGTTTGTTTTATTAGAAGGATTTATTGGCCAACCGGGAGAAGTATTTTGAGGTTGACGGATATAGAAAGGGCGAACACTTAATGTCAAAAGTAATAGCAATGGCCAATCAAAAAGGGGGAGTGGGCAAAACTACTACGGCAATTAACCTGGCCGGATATATAGCCCAGGCTGGACACCGAGTATTGCTGATAGATATCGATCCCCAGGGTAATGCTACCAGTGGAATGGGAGTGCAGAGACGGCGCTTGAAGGTCTGCATCTATGATATGCTTATTAATAATCTCCCCCCCCAGCAGGTCATTACCCAGACCCGCATCAAGGATCTTCATCTCATTCCGGCTACTATACAGCTGGCTGGTGCCGAAGTAGAACTGGTGGCTCAGGAAGAACGAGAAGGTGCGCTGCGAAGAGCCCTTGAACCGATTCGCAATAACTATGATTACATAATAATTGATTGTCCGCCGTCACTGGGACTGCTGACTCTAAATGCCTTAGTGGTAGCTGACTCCGTTCTAGTGCCCTTACAGTGTGAATATTATGCATTGGAAGGACTTAGCCAGTTAATGGACACTCTAAAGCTCGTCCGCAAACGTTTGAATCCAGCTTTAAAGCTGGAAGGTATAGTTTTCACAATGTTTGATGGACGAACTAACTTATCGATACAAGTCGTTGACGAGGTAAAAAGGCACTTCCGCAAGGAGGTCTATCGCACCATAATACCTAGAAATATTAGGCTCAGCGAGGCGCCCAGTCATGGCAAACCGATCATGCTATATGATCCGCGTTCCCGAGGAGCAGAGGTATATGCGGAACTAGCCAGGGAGGTGTTAAAACGTGCCTAAAAAGGAACGCGGTTTAGGAAGAGGCTTAGATGCCTTATTGTCAGGCAGTATAGCGGGAGATCAGGAACCGGTTCGGGAGATCCCCATCGAGAGTATCCGTGCTCGCACAGATCAACCCAGGAAGAGATTTAAAGAAGAATCACTGCAGGAGTTAGCCAACTCCATCAAGGAGCATGGCATTTTACAGCCGGTGTTAGTGCGTGCTGTTAGGGATGGTCATGAAATAATTGCCGGAGAGCGCCGCTATCGGGCGGCTCAGATGGCAGGTTTATCCCGTGTGCCGGTGGTCATTCGTGATATTAGCGATCAACAGGCGGCCGAAATATCCCTGATCGAAAATATTCAGCGTGATGACCTGACTGTGGTAGAAGAGGCTTGGGCCTACCGACGCTTGTCGGATCAATTCGGCTATACTCAGGAGATTATTGCTGAGCGAATAGGAAAAAGCCGAGCTTATGTGGCAAACACGCTCCGTATACTCAAACTGCCTGATGAAATTCTACATATGCTGGAAAAGGGCGAATTAAATGCCGGTCATGTGCGGCCTTTGTTGTCCTTGACTTCTGCTAAAGAGCAGATCGCTGCCGCTCGTGAAATCACGGCTAATAAACTAAACGTGCGTCAGGTAGAAGCCAAGATAAAAACCAAGCGCATCAAGCTTGATATTCCAGTAGATAAGCCCATAGAACTGGTCGAAATCCAGGAGAAACTTCAATTGCACTTCGCTACCCGGGCAGCAGTTACCAAGCAGGGAAAAGGCGGCAAGATCGAGATTGCTTTCTACGGCGATGACGATCTGGAACGAATTTTAGAAATGATGGGTATTCTGGAATAGCATAAGAAGGATGATTGTGCAGGGCGGAAATGTTTCACGTGAAACATTTCTGCCCTGTTTGTATTTCAAACTTGAAAACAGAAGCAACTGTTTTCTGACAGGTTGCAATAGGGATGAGAGAATAAGGTGTTGATCGGATTGATGCAAGGAATAGCTAATTTGTATTACTGGACCTGGTTTGTGTGGCCTTTCATATTTGTATTTTCACTGCTCTATGCGATTTCATCGCTGAATGATGAAAAAGGGTTAGTTGCCAGCACTTTTGTAGCGGCAATTTCTCTGCTGATTATTTTGGCGGAGCGGTCTCGCCAAAATTTCTCAGTAAAAAACATATATCCTTTAATGCAAAAAAATGTTTCACGTGAAACATTTTCACCGCCTCGGTCAGCTTAAGGCATGTGAGGCGAAAATCAGGAAAGGGAGTTCGGTTTCTTCAATCATCAGAACCAGTGATAAAGGCAGTTATGATTTCCACATACTCTCGGGGGTTAGCTAAGCTCAATTCCCCGTGCTTCATGCCGGGAGCAATATATAAAGTGCTGGCAGGTAGAGCCTTATGGAGAGATGAGGCGGACTTCTTCATAAGGGGCACCTCCTTCTCGCCGACAATAATTAAAACCTTAGACGGGCTATTATTGATGGTGGGTTTTAATTGGTAGGTTCCATTGCTAAGCAGTATGTTAATTAATGATTGCCGGGACATCTTTAAGGAATCTTCAAAATAACGACCCTGCAGACTGGCCGGAACATATAAAGCGCGGGCCTGCAACTTTGAAAACCACCGCTTTTGAATCAATCCATAGGCAAGGTGAGTGGCGGTTGTAAGGATGGTCAGGCCTGGCAACGAATGTACCAGTGCGCTTTCAATTACAGCAAAAACAGCCAGGTCTTGTCGTAGGGATAACATTTCCACCACGATTTGTGCACCCAGTGATAACCCCACCAGGACAAAGACTTTCCCGCCTAGTTCTGCATCAATATAGTGAATTAGCTTATGGGCGGACTCTTCAATGCTGACAAACGTTTCTTCCCCATCATCACCATGCCCATCGATAATAGGGGTTATGACATGATAGCAGGGCAGCAATTGATCAACGATCTCTTGCAGAGACCACCATGACAATCCGCCGCCGTGCAGCAACACAAACGCCGGTAGATTTTTATCACCAAACGACTTGAATTTCATAACCAGGTTTCCTCTCCTAATGCTTATTACTATTATACGCTGGAACGCCCGGGTTAAAGAAAGAAGTGAAAGGCCCAGCTAACAATTAAGGGAAAAAGAGGGAAACCGAACATCAATAGACAATGGTAAGTATAATGGTCTGATAGAGCGTCAGCGTCCAACTGGCAACATTAGCCGTGAGCGATAACGAGCATCAGTAGTCCCGAAACGGGCAATGACAACTAAGCTATATTTGGTCATTGCCCTAAAGGACTCCCCATGTACCCTAACTGGTACAAATAGGGTTGCACCCTTGCGGGCACCACTTATTTCAATTCCCTTCGGGAATACTTCATTATTAATGTTGCACCCTTGTGGGCACTCCTTATGTTCGCTAACGCTCACGATTAATGTTGCGAGGGGCGTTAGCGACGCGGCAATCTCTCTATTACCTTTAGCGACAGTCAGAAATGTTTCACGTGAAACATTGGTCGATTATCCCAAGAGGGATCTATAACCTGTGGTTTTAAGCATTATGCCTTTTGATAAATACCAGCATGATTGAAATGGCAAGTTTTAGAGATCAAGTACGTATCATTTTAGAAGAGCAATAGTTTCGGGAGGATGGCAAATATGTCTGTGTCTTGGAAGCATGATCCATCGCCTCAGCGCCGCAGTCAATTAAGGTTAAGTCTGGGGCGCATCTATTATACTTGGCAGCGCAAACTGCAATGGATAGTATCTGGGACCCAATACGCTAATGATTCTACTCCTGGTTCGAAGCTCCCCTATCTAGCCTTTACACACAAAACACCGCTATTACGAAAACTACGCCAGGTAGATATGCAGCTGCAATACAACAAAGTTACCAATCTTCACTTGGCGGGACAGACCATGAATGGATTGATATTAAAGCCGGGGGAAGTTTTTTCATTCTGGAAATTGGTGGGCAAACCCACTAAACGTAAAGGATACCTAGAGGGTATAGTGTTGTGCAACGGCAGCTTCTATCCGGGAACGGGCGGGGGGTTATGCCAGCTATCCAACCTGATTTACTGGATGACACTGCATACGCGTCTAACAGTAACAGAGCGATGGAGGCATAATTACGATGTGTTTCCCGACAGCAATCGTACTCAGCCTTTTGGCAGCGGCGCTACGGTTAGCTACAACTATATCGATCTGCAGATACAAAATAATACAGAGGCCAACTATCAGTTATTGGTTTGGCTGGATGATGAATTTTTGCATGGAGCATGGCGCTGCAACCAGGCACTGAACTACCAGTACCAGGTATATGAACAGGAGCATATCATAAAAGCAGCCTGGTGGGGCGGATACATCCGCAGCAACGTGCTTTACCGAAAAACTTTTGATACTGACGGGATCGAGCTCGGGGATGAACACGTTTGCAGCAACCGAGCGATCATGATGTATCAGCCCTTGCTGCCTGAGAAAGAAGAAACTTGAAGGTCAGCATGCAGACCAACACAGTGTTAGGTTGCTAAAAAAAATTATAGCAAGTGATGTACTGCAAATTTGCAGGGGAGGGTTATCTATGAATCAAAAGATTAAACGATTAATCGGTTACCTAATATATCTGGCTGTCTTTGGCGGTTTAATACTTACAGTGGAGCAGTTCGGCAATTATTATCAGGAGATTTTCAGGAGGTCTTTTCAAATACCTTACGGGTGGGTTTTGTTTGTAATGATTGGATTTCCGCTTTTGGTGGGGCTTCTTTTGGCTTTGCCCAAATTCGTAAAGACAGCCCGTCAGGATGGAGCATGGAAAGTCGATTGGGTTCGACTGATAGTTCTGGGGCTTCCCGGGTTATTGTTTGTCCTGGCCTATATGGCGTGTATGGCATTCCCGCAATGGATGGCGCTGATGGAGATAACCAACAATATTCTAGGGCTTCATCAAGGCCTGGTTAAGATTGCCGGGCTGTTACTAGGTTTCGTGTTGTTAAACTCATTTTCTAAGGTGCCAGACGCTGGATATGATCAACGGTAAAGAGTTAAGGAGACTTGAAGTAGAAGGTGTAACTGAGGATTTTGCAGAATTCAATAAACCCTTCAATATTGTCACTCTGAGTGACAGCGAAGAGTCTTGAAAATGCCGTAGATCCTTCGCTACCGCTCAGGATAACATGTTAAAAGTTACAGGACCCGTAAAAGAAGTCAATTATGCAAAATTCGCAACTAGAAAATAGCAGGAGGTGCCTAATAATGCCTGTTATCAATGTAAAAATGGTGGAAGGCCGAACTTTGGACAAGAAGCAGGAATTGGTCGAAGCCCTTACCCGTGAAATAGTTCGAATCTTAGATGTGGAACCAGATTGGGTAACGGTGATAATTGATGAATACTCCCGGAGTAACTGGGCCACTGCGGGACAATTACACTCTGCTAAACTCGGTGAAGG
>CAZTZX010000032.1:13939-17773 GCA_964618175.1 uncultured Syntrophomonas sp.
TGGCCAAGGATTTTTCATACCGTAAAGACGATGTTCTCGTGTTTTGTATCTCTCATAGTACTGATGTGGCTGATTCCGTTAATAATTTCGCTTATTAGTGTAGCTGCTGAAAAAGAGGCGCTAGTCAGGCTTCCCTTTATCTGGCCGGTAACCATAGGCTCTGTAACAATGGATTTGGCCTTCGTAAGTATTTTCATAATTATCCTAGTGGGGGCAGGGATATGGGGCTGGGTCACCTTCGGCAGAACAAAATAATGGCGGCGACACCCCTGTTAAATAGGGGCAGCTTCTATCAAGCGTTGTCTTTCTTCATTTAGCATCTCAGTCTGCTGTTGGTTATTCCTCTGTATTTTCTGCAGGTCCTGAATAGTAACCATGATTTCTCGCTTAAGCTGGCGGGTGCGATGTTGGGCATCATTGATCTGTGATTGGACGACGAAGTCAAAAATTAACCCATCCAACAAAAAGTCCGCCATGATCCATATATTACTAATTTCCAGAGAGTTATTGGTCTTTTCAACATCAGCTAATTCGGTCTGAAACCTGCGCAGCTGTTGTTGGGCTTGATTGATTTGGCGGCGGGCAGTGCCGATATGAGAATGCTTTATAGCTGTAGTTATTAGACCTCCTCCGAGAATATCAACCACCCCCCAGCCCTGGGCACTGCTGAGACTTTTGTCAACCTCGGAAAGTCCTTGAGAAGCTTTTTGTCCCGCGCTAATTGCCTCGGTAAGTTCTTTCTCTTGGGCCTGAAGAACGCCTAACCGCTCTGCTAGTTCCCATAGGCGCCTGGATTCGGGCTTATCGGAGGGGAGTAAATAGCGCTCTTTTTCCTGGAGGGCTGACTGATATTCGGTTTGAACATCTCCCAGAGAAGCTAAGTCATTATCTATTCGCCTAAGATCGTTCTGCAAATTCTCCAGCGCTGCATTGGCACTGTCAAACTTCATTTTGGCGGCCAGGTATTCCTCCTGCTCCTTATGTCTAGCTACATCTTTAGTTCCTTTTATACTGTGCCAGAAGTTTTGCAGAGTAAAACCATCCAACTGTTCTACATCCTCGAGTTCCCTGTCTAATTGTTTCTTTAGCTGCTGCCAATACTCTTTTTGCTGTTGAATTGATTTGCAGGTTGCTTCGCGGCGATGCAGCAGAGATTCTTGCGCTCTAACCTTCTGAGCAGCTAGAAGAAGTCTGTCCTGTACGTGCATAAGTTGTTATCCTCCCCAGTTTTAACTTCCACACCAAGGTTTACATAATATATACGTTTTAGCCGCCGGTTTAATTTCAATGGACACAGGGGGCTTTTGTGTCGTCCGCAGGAACTCTACGGTGGGGGCAGTAAAGGAAACACCCATAACGTCGCCCCGTTCAAAAAGAATTAGTAACTATAATATGCGCAGAAGCATAGTGTTGTTTAAGGTCAAATACAAAAGGGATTATTTGTAATTATAGCGAATACATTTACAAATACTGATGAAGGGACTGATTATGGTGAATCATAATTTATGGCGTATTGTCGGCTATTTTATATATATCGTTGCTTTAGGTGGTTTTGTGATTGCTGCAGAAAAATTACGGAGATATTTGGATAACTTGTTTAGTACAACATATGACCCAACATATTACTGGACGTTCATAGCCATTTATCCTATCGTAGTGGGAGTTCTGCTGGCTTTACCTCATTTGGTTAAATTATTCGGACAGGAAGGATCCTGGAAAGTTGATTGGATACCACTTCTATTAGTTGGTTTTCCGTCGCTTCTAGTAGCAATAACTCCAATCCTATGGTTGGCAGAATTCGCCCAAAATTGGAAAACTGCTACTTTGATATTTATGTATACGCCGAATCTAACTTTTGTAGCGGGAATCCTATTCGGCTTTGTTCTAGTTAGCTCTTTTGGCAGACAAAGGGCCGAATTATATTTCACGCATCAATAACAGATGCGCGGGAAACGGCAAACAGAGTCGCTTGCCCCGCGGGATATCTATATCGCAGGGGTGGGCGCCCTGTCCACGCGGTTTTATAACGTCGCCTAATTAGAAGTATTAGCCAGCATCTGTATTCACAGGGCGAAATGCTTTGCAGAAAAAAGAGACAACCTCGTTATCTAATCCGTATCATCTATTCTCCTGCCGTAAAACCCTTTCAATCTAGCTTTGTGCGCATACATGGCTTTATCAGCCTGGGCGAAGGTAGAATACATATTTGTACCTTGCTCATGGGTGTAAAAAGCATAGCCATATGCAAGCGTGATCTTATTAGCGCGGTTTTCATTAATGATATTTAACATCTGCTCCAACTCAGCCAAAACCTGGTCCAGGATTTTCGGGGTAACTCCCCTGCAAATTACGCAAAACTCATCACCGCCGATCCGGAAGATCTGACCGATGTCCTTGAAGCTGGCCTGTATTATTTTGGCGGAATAAATAATCTGTTTGTCACCGGCTTCATGACCAAATCTATCGTTGGTAAATTTTAAATCATTAAGATCGAACATAACTACAGCTGCGTTTATCCCCTTTTTTAAATAGCTTTTCAGTATTCTTTCAAAAGCAGCTCGGGTCCTTACGCCGGTTTGAGGGTCATACTTAAACTGCAGTTCCCGCATAAAGATATAGTACAGCAGTAGAGTCACGGAAATGCTGGCCCAAAGGCAGATTAGATCGGGGAAGAGGATCTGTAGAGTTATGCCCATTAAAGGGATAAAGAAAATTGGTATGATGATTTTCTTGTCATCGGTATCATAGTCTAGGTTGTTTCGGGCTATGGTGAGTATCAGTAATATGATGTAAGAAATACTAATAAAAGTGGGAAGAAAGAACAAGTCTCCCCGGGAGTACTGATTATAAGCATCAACATAGAAGATCCAACCGGTTTTATAACTAGCAATGCAGATGAGACCATTAACATACAAAGGTATTCTTAAAAGACAGCGCTGCCAAAACCCTACGGACAGATCTAGGTTAAAGGACAAAATACTAAAGGGCACCAGTGGGGACAGAGCGAACCCGAGGACATTAGCTAACCGGTGGGGAATCACTAGATTTGGACTGGCATATTGAACCAGAAGAAGCGTGGCGATTTCCAGCAGCAGTATTATAACGGTGATCAGAGCAGCAGTAACATAAACTCTGTTCTTATCCTGATTGACAACAAAGTTTCGTTGGGCTAACCATATAGTAAAGAATAGGGTAATAATTGCCAGGACGTCAGTGATGATGGTGGTTGCCATAACGAGTGCGCCTTCCTTATCAAGCTAAAAGATTTTTACAATGCTTTGTCAGGGGAACTCCAGGGTTTTTCTAGTCGTAGTCATAGAGCAAAAAGGTTGAATTTTACCTGCCGAGAGCATAAAGAGCAGCTCTTTGGGCATGTATACAGGCTGTGTCAAATAAGGGGATATTAGAATCCTCTTGCTGAATTAACAAACCTATTTCTGTACACCCCAGAATTACTCCCTGGGCGCCTTGTGCGGCCAGTTTGTCTATTATCGCCAGCACTGACTGCTTGGAGTTGTTATCTATTATCCCTGAACATAACTCGTGGTAGATAATGGTATTTATTTTGTTGCGGTCGCCTTCTTCTGGCACCAGGATCTCCAAGCCGGCTTCATGGAGCTTGGCTTTGTAAAAATCCTGCTCCATGGTATATTTTGTTCCCAATAAGCCAACTTTGTAAATACTTTTCTTTTTTAATTCCTGGGCAGTAGCATCAGCAATATGTAAGAGCGGGAGGGAGACGGCTGATTGCACCTGGGGGGCTACCTTATGCATGGTGTTGGTGCAGATAACTATAAAATCGGCTCCGGCTCTTTCCAGACGTTGGGCGGCATC
>CAZTZX010000032.1:17873-19142 GCA_964618175.1 uncultured Syntrophomonas sp.
CTTCCATCCTGTTTTGACAACAGCGGTGTCAACTCACCATAAACTTGGGGCAGAGGGATGTGAAATTGTTTGGTAATGCGAACACAGTCTTCGTATTCGGGTTTACAGCGGTGCGATCCATCTGGCAAGACGGCTTGTTTGGCGCGCACCGGACCCCAGGGGGAGGAGATGGTGATTTCCGAACGGGGCAGTACCAAGCGTTGCTGCTCAGATACTCTTACTCCCAAAGAAGTGGTGTTGATCAGCAGCCAATCGGCCCAAGCACGGCCGTTTACAGGCTCACAGAGCAGGGTCAAAAGAAAACCGGGACGGTTTTTCTTCATTTGCACGCTGGTCACAAAGAAGTCTTTGATTTGAGGATCTGTATTCAGGGTTTCGAAAATATGGGAGAATATCTCCGGATTCATGTCGTCTACTTCACATTCGAGCACCGTTATTGGTTCTAGAGAGGCTACCGAGGAAGAATCCTCAGCTAATATCGCTCTTACCATATTGGGCTTCTGATCATGGCGTTGCAGCGAACCGGCCCCATAGCCAATAGCTAGCGGGGAACAGGTGGGCAGGTCACCATACTGTTTTACCAGGGTTTTCAGCAGGGCTGCACCGGTGGGGGTGACTAGTTCGATACCGGCTTCTACTCCATAGCAGGGAATGCCGCACAATAGTTCAGCGGTAGCTGGCGCAGGCAGAGGAAGTACTCCGTGGTCAATAGTAATAAAGCCTTTAGACCAGGGAATGGGGGAAGCGTAGACTGCTTCAATTTCAAGCTGCTGCAGCCCAAATAAAACCCCCACAACATCGACGATAGTATCGACGGCACCGATTTCATGAAAATGAATAGCATCCACGTTGATACCGTGAACCTTCGCCTCGGCTTCAGCCAACGTCGAAAAAACCTGATTAGCCCGGCGGCAAATAGTAGCATCGTTCAATCGGGTCAATATTTCCTCAATGTCATGTAAGTGACGCAGTGGAGGATGTTGAGGAGCCTTTACCAGAAAACGGCTCGCCGATATTCCCGAGATACTGCAGCGTTCCTGCTGCAATTCAGCTTGCAGCCCCAGTTGATCAAGGTACGCTGACAAGTCTGCTAGAGACAGTCCCAGATCCAATAAAGAACTGATCCACATATCACCTGATATTCCGGAAAAACAATCCAGGTATAATAATTTCATAGCAATAGGCTCCTTATTTGATAATATTCGCCAGTTTTACAAAAACAGAAATCACTGATATCATTTCAAAAAAAAGGTCAAACTTAGATAAATG
>CAZTZX010000033.1:0-8823 GCA_964618175.1 uncultured Syntrophomonas sp.
CGGTCGAGAGAATCGTTCCACTAGGGAATACACCGCGCATGATCACCTATCTTGGACTGGCCGATAAAGTAGTGGGAATAGGCGGGATGAATAGGGATAATATAACCCCGGTTACGGCCTATGCTTATGCCAATAAAGACCGGTGGGCTAACCTCCCTCTGGTTGGCACAGATGCGGCTGGCGCCACCGATTACTATCCGGAACAAATCATCAGTGTTGAGCCAGACGTAATATTATGTACTTACACCGCGGAGCTGGCCGATGAGATTCAAACCAAGACTGGGACTCCGGTGGTGGCTGTGCCCATGGGAACTTTATTTGAAGCAGATTATGAGGAAGCCCTTCGTCTACTGGGAGATGTCTGCGGTGTGTCAGACCGGGCAGAGGAAGTGATCTCTTACATAAAGGATTGCCTTCTTGATCTTAAAGACAGGACGGCAGGGGTTTCCGACCGGGACAAACCTACTGTTTTAGGAGCTGCTGCCACCTTCAAGGGTCCTCACGGAATTGAGGGCGTATATATCAAATATGCCGTATTCGAAGCGATAGACGCCAACGATGTTACCGAAGGCATCTCTGATAAATCCGGCGGAGTGCTGATGGACAAAGAACAGGTCATAGGTTGGGATCCCCAATATATTTTCTTTGACAGCGGCGGTGTAGGTCTGGTCAGGGCTGACTATAAGAAAAACCAAGATTTCTATGCGCACCTCACGGCCGTTCAGAATGGCAACCTTTATCAGTATCCCAGTTCCACCTCTTATTTTTCCAATGTTGAGATCCCGCTCGTCAACAGTTATTATGTGGCCAGTTTGCTCTATCCGGAGCAATTCAAGGATGTGACTTTTCAGGATAAGGCCAACGAAATCTTTGGATTTTTTCTGGGCGATGAAGATTATCTCAGTAAACTGGACGGTGCCGGCGCAGGTTACGGCCAAGTAACTCTCGAGGACTCATTATGACGGACAATATAATGATTCCAATAGAATCCTATAGCTCTTTTATTAAACTTAAAAAGCTGGTATTGGCTATTTCCGTGGTAGCAACTGCTGTGATTGGGGTTTTCGCAATAAGTGCCGGTTCTCTGGATGTCCCCATTTCGGAAATAATTAAAACCTTACTGGGCAAGGGTGATCCCCAGACCCAGACCATCATTATGAACATAAGACTACCGCGAGTCACTGCCGCTATCCTGGTAGGTGCAATTCTGGCCGTCGCCGGTGCGGTCATGCAGTGTGTGCTGCAAAATCCCCTGGCCTCGGCCTCGACACTGGGTGTTTCTCAGGGTGCCGCCTTCGGTGCGGCTTTGGGGATCATCGTATTTGGCGGCGGAATAGTCAATTCTGATTCGGCCGCCACGGCGGTCACCATAAATAATACTTACATTGTGACCTTGTGCGCTTTTTTATGCGCTTCCATCTCTACGCTGGTGATCATTTTTCTATCCCAGTTTAAAAAGGATCTGGGCCCTGCCGGGCTCATATTAGCTGGAGTAGCTTTAAGCTCCTTATTTGGCGGGGGCAGCACTTTGCTGCAATACTTTGCCGATGAAACCAAAATCAGCGCCGTGGTATTCTGGACTTTTGGAAATCTGGGCTCGGCAGGCTGGCCCGAGCTTTTGATCCTGATGGTAGTATTTCTCGCGGCCTTGACATATTTTCAGCTGAACCGCTGGAATTTCAATGCCATGGAAAGCGGAGCCGATACCGCTAAAAGTCTGGGTGTTAACACCCGAGCGGTCCTGCTGATAAGTATGGCGATCAGTTCTTTGGCCTCAGCGGTAGCAGTATCTTTTGTCGGCATTATCAGTTTTGTCGGACTGATAGCTCCCCATATAATGCGCCGCTTCGTGGGCAACGACTATCGCTTTCTAATACCCTGTTCGGCGGCGGCCGGAGCATTACTGCTCATTTTGGCAGATACCTTTGCCAGGCTGATAATTGCGCCGGTCATACTGCCCATCGGAGCTATCACTTCATTTTTAGGTGCGCCGATGTTCCTTTATTTGCTGTTTAGGGGGTTTAAGTACCATGGTTGAAGTCAGTGATATTACTTTTGCCTATAATCAAAATGGCAGCAATATAGTAGAAGACATAAGTTTCGCTATAGAAAAGAATCAATGTATAGCTATTTTGGGGAACAATGGAGCTGGTAAAAGCACCTTGCTAAAATGCATGGATCGCATTTGCCCGGCCCAAAAAGGCGCCGTGTTCGTTGACAGCCAAAATGTATACAAAATGAGTAAGAATATGATGGCGCAGAATATCGCCTATGTACCGCAGAATAATGAATCCATCAACATGACCGTGTTTGATACCATCCTCCTGGGCCGCAAACCATATATAAAGTGGGATGCAACGTCTGAGGATAGACAAATCGTGTGGGACATCATACAGAAAATGCAGCTGGAGGACTTGGCCTTGCGCAATGTCTGGCAACTATCCGGGGGCGAATTACAAAAGGTGATGCTGGCCAGAGCCCTGGCCCAGCAACCGAAACTTTTGCTGCTGGATGAGCCCACCAGCAATCTTGACCCCCGCAATCAGCATGAAGTACTCCAAAGGGTAAAAGAAATCGCTCAAGAACACGATATCTGCGTGGCTATAATCATTCACGACCTCAACCTGGCCATTCGTTACTGTGAACGCTTCATATTTCTCAAGGATGCCCAGGTCTTTGCCTATGGCGGTCTGGAAGTAATGACACCAGAAATCATTGAAGAAGTGTATAGGATTCACGTTCATATTATCGAACATATGGGCATCCCGGTTGTGGTTCCTTTTCCGGATGAGAAAGTGAATGTGTCCGGTTAACGGAAGACTACTGATATGGCATGAACTCCAAAAGAAGGCTAGCTTATGAAATGTCTGGCCATACAGTCGACTGCAGGATCACGAAGTATGGGCATATGAGTACGATGAGGGGGAGAGGCCTTATTCCTTTTTGGGCTTAGCCGACATAATTGCGGTTATTGCATCATCCTTAAAATCTTGATAACGTTTGTCGGCAATTTTGAAGACATAATCGTCGCTGCGGCGCTCAATCGCAAGAATATAGACCACTCTCAATACCTCAACAACCGTATCCGTAACCCGGAAGATGATGCGTATGCCTGCTTCGCGCAGCTTCATTTCCTTGCATCCAGCTAGTCTGCTGCTATGAGTATTGGAAAGTGGTTTGCCAATTTCGTCAGCCCGGTCTTCTAAACGTTCCAGGAATTTATCTACAATCTTGACCACGGAATGGTCTAATTGCAGGTACTCCTTCTGTGCGTCTGGATCGAAACGAATTTCAAACCGATGGTTACTCATTATCTGGTTCAGTTCTCCTTATAGATCTCCAGGGAACAGCCAATTCCGGATTTTTATCCAAGCGGTCCAGACGTTCGGTTAATATCCTAACTTCTTCCTGCTCCTCTAATTCTTGGAGTCTGATATAGATGCTTTCATAATATTGATAATCTAATATTACCGTATCAAAGCGGCCATTATCCGTAACTACCAGCGGCATTTCCTTGGCCTTGGTTTTAATGGCGCCATACTTTCTTTGTATATCAGTGGAGGTAAAGACCTGATCATCTGAAAATTTAGGCTTATCCATAACCACACTCATTTCTTCTAACCTCCTTCTATTTATATGTTATCCTACGTAATATTATACACAAAATATTGCAATTAGTAATACAAAAATGGGGCGATTCTTTAGTTAAAAAGGTATTCACCAATTACAAAGTCCAGCTGCCTTTTCTAACGAGTTGAGCGTAGAAGATCAACAATGATCGCAAAGGGGATAGGGACTACTAACCTTGGCAGTACTATTCAACGCATGACAGGGGCCCAGGCCCCTGTCATGCTGTAATCAGGGCTTCGAATTGCTTTAATGCAGTTGATTCTTTTTACCGGAAAGCTCATAGCCTTAGCTAGCTTCTTGCAAAGGAAGTAGTGCGTGATTATATCTGAAGCATCAAATTCGCCTTCTATAATCAGGATGTAAATGGGTTCAAGACTCCTTGGTACTACGAGACAGGTAGCTAGAGAATTTCAGGGTTAAGAATAATAGGAAGGGATTTCCCTATGCAAACAGAAGTCACCTTTTAGTGTATATTATATAGGAGAGGCATAATAATGAGGCGATCTCACTGAAGGTGTAGATGGAGATTCTCCTTTCGTCCTGCATAGTACCACGGAGGCGCATACAGTGAATGGACCTAATTTTATTGCAGAGAATAAAGTCACTTCCGATGCTGGGGATTCTCATCACAGACTAGCAATTATGTGGCTGGAAAACCTATACTCGTTGATCGGAATAGCTGTGGGCATGGGTATCATATGTTTTACCAGCTATTATGTACATGCTCTGTTCCTGATACCTTCCCTGGCTTCATCCGCAATTATGCTGTTCATGTCCTACCAGAATGTGTTTGCCCAGCCCCGCAATGTGATAGGGGGACATCTTATGTCAGCCCTGGCCGCTCTAATCGTACTGAAATTTTGGGCACCGGAATGGTGGTCCATCACTTTGGTCATTGTCTTAGCAGGACTTCTAATGATCGTTACCAATACTATTCATCCCCCCGGTGGCGGCACTGCTATCGCGGCTTACCTGGGCGGCTATTCTGCAACCGTACTGTTGGGCACCGTTGTTCTGGACACGATTATTATTGTTTTGGTGGCTTGGGTAGTAAACAATGTGATAGCACACCGCCCATATCCGCGCTTTTGGATCTAATCACCCACAAAAAAAAGATGTATTAGAGGCTGTATCAATAAAGTTGGACACAGCATCCCCATTTCTCCCCGGCCTTTCTCATCCCACTCTATAAAACCGATAATCTCTAAAAGACCTCTCTTGGGGGCAATAGGCCATCAATAGGGAATATTTTTCTCAAATTTACCCATGCTAAATAGCGAAAACAACTTCCTTATATGAGAGAAAAAACTATTGCTATTGAAAATCATTAACCGGGGAGGTTACTTTTGTGCACTTCGTGGTTTGCTTAAAGCAAGTTCCCGATACATCCGAGGTAAGAATCGACCCATTAACCAACAACCTGATTCGAGAGGGTATTCCATCAATTATTAATCCCTATGATGTCCATGCCTTGGAAGAAGCCCTTCGTATGAGAGATAAGGTCGGTGGACAGGTAACCATCGTCAGTATGGGCCCCATGCAAGCCATAGAAGCACTGCAGAAAGCCATGTCTTATGGGGCTGATCGGGCCATTCTTTTGAGTGACCGTGCTTTCGGAGGGTCTGATTCTTTAGCTACTGCTTATATTCTAGCCACTGCCATTAAAAAGCTTGATGAAACTGAGCCGGTCGATCTGGTTTTGGCCGGGAAAGAAGCCATCGATGGGGATACCGCTCAAACTGGCCCCGGTATTGCCCAACGACTCGGTTTCGCTCAATTAACTTACGTCATTAAAGTTAGAGAGCTGACTGATGCGAGCATAATCGTAGAAAGAAAAACTGAAGGCGGTCGGATGGTTGTGGAAGCCAAGCTACCAGCCCTAATTACCGTGGAAAAGGAATTAAATGATGTGCGTTATGCATCTCTGCCCAATGTAATGAAAGCAGCCGAGTATATGCCAGAGATCTGGGATTCACAGGCATTGAACTTTGATAGGGCTAAAATAGGCCTGAAAGGTTCGCCCACCAGTGTCACCAGAATCTTTGCTCCATTGGGCCGCAGCGGCGGCGAAATAATGGATGGAACTAAAGATCCGGCGGGAATCGCAGCCGTCGTGGTAGAGAGGGTTTTCCAGCAAAATATTATTATGGTGAATCCTGTGACTAAGGGAGAAAACAATAATGACCGTTAAAGTTGACAAGACAAAATGCATTGGCTGTGGAGCATGTGTTGCTGAATGTCCGGTGGAAGCATTGGACATGGTCGATGATCTGGCGGTGGTCGATCCTGATAAATGTAATGACCTGGGCGACTGCGTACTTGTTTGCCCGGTAGACGCTCTATCTTTACCTGATCTGCCCCTTGGTTCAAAAGAAGAACCTTCCCCTGAATCTGGTGCTGCCTTCAATTTGAATGAACCTTTGCCGGATAGTGTAAAAGATTATGCAGGCGGTCAAGAGCCCCGCAAGTCGCAAGCAGAAGCTGCCCCTCCAGTCGATGGAGATGGGTGGAGCGGGGTGTGGATCATTGTCGAATATAGTTTTGGCCAGGTTGCCCCAGTATCCTGGGAATTGCTGGGCGAAGGCCGTAGGCTGGCCGATGCCATTGGCTGTGGGCTTTGTGCGGTTGTGACTGGTTATCAGGTCGATAGTGTGATTCCTTTGGCGTTTGCTTATGGTGCCGAGCAAGTCTATGTCATAGATCATCCCTTGCTGCAAGACTATCGAACCGAACCTTATATGGAAGCCATTACTAGCCTGGTGACCAAGTATCGCCCTGAGATCATTTTAATGGGCGCTACCTCTATGGGGCGAGATGTATTTCCGGCGGTGGCCACCAAATTAGAAACTGGCTTAACTGCTGATTGTACAGTGTTGGGTGTTGATGAGGAAAAGAAAATTTTACAACAAACCCGACCGGCTTTTGGCGGCAATATCATGGCTACCATCCTTTGCCGGAATAGCCGTCCGCAAATGGCTACGGTTCGTCCCCGCGTAATGAAAATGCCCGAGAAAGTGGAAGGACGCCAAGGTACAGTAATTCGCGAGGAATTTCCTTTTAGCGAAGACAGATTTCATACTCGAGTTATTGATTTTATTCCCTCTGATGCTCGCCATGCCTTCTTGGATAAGGCTGAAATCATTGTGGCGGTCGGTCTGGGCATCGGTGTGCAAAGGAATATGGCTATTGCTCAAGAATTGGCGGATGTATTAGGGGCTACCCTGGCGGGAACCCGGGGTGCCGCTGAAGCCGGTTGGATAACCCATGATCAGCAAGTCGGGCAATCCGGGATCACGGTGCGTCCTAAAGTGTATATAGCTATTGGAATTTCCGGTGCTATTCAGCATTTGGTGGGCATGCAAACCTCCGACTTCATTATCGCGATTAACAATGACCCAGAAGCTCCCATTCTAAAGCTTGCCAATTTCGGGATCGTGGGTGATCTTTTTCAAATCGTGCCGGAGCTGACCGCAGAATTCAAAAAACGCCTGCAGCACGGCGTAGTAAAATAAGGGGGTGTAAAGGTGCAAAGCTTTGATGTGATTGTGGTGGGCGGTGGTCCGGCTGGTTTGTCAGCCGCGATTAGTGCAGCTCATGGCGGTATGAAAACGGTCGTCATTGAACGGGGAGATTATCCGGGTACCAAGAATGTCATGGGCGGTATCCTCTATACACAAGCTACCGATATGGTTGTGCCTGAGTTTTGGAAGGACGCGCCTTTAGAACGGCCCATTATTGAACAGCGGTTTGCCATGTTAAGCGGTGATCAAACCATTATGGCTGGTTATCGAGATCCTGCCTGGGCAGACGAGCCCTATAATGCTCATTCGGTTTTTCGCGTTCCTTTTGATCGCTGGCTGGCTAAACAGGCAGTAAAAGCAGGTGTGCTGATCATCACGGAAACATTGGTCGTTGATCTGCTCTATGAAGGCGATACGGTGGTCGGCGTTTGCACTGGCCGTGATGAGGGGGATTTAAGAGCCAAGGTGGTGATTTTGGCTGAAGGGGTCAATAATTTCCTGGCTGTTAAAGCCGGACTTGCTCAACCATTGAAACCTGATGTAGTGGCAATTTCGGTTAAAGAAATTATAGCTTTACCTAAAGAAACCATCGAAGATCGCTTTTGTCTCGAGGAAGGACAGGGTGCGTCCATCGAATTATTTGGTGATTCTACTGCGGGGATGGTAGGAGTAGGTTACATTTATACTAATAAGGAGTCGATTTCTCTTGGCGTGGGAGCTCTTTTGGGACCATTGATCCATGAGCGTTGGACTCCCAATGATTTAATAGAAAACATGAAATCCAAGCCTTATGTGAAACGCTTGATACAAGGAGGGGAAACTAAGGAATACTTGGCCCATCTGCTCCCGGAAGGTGGATATAACCATGTCCCCAAGCTTTATCGTAAGGGGATGATGGTGGTTGGAGATACCGCCATGCTGCTTAATTCTTTGAACCGGGAAGGCTCTAACCTGGCCATGGTTTCAGGCCACATAGCCGGGGAAGTCGCAGCGCAATCAATCCAAAAGGGTGATATTGGCGAACAAGCCATGGCCGCTTATGAAACCCGTTTGCGAGATTCATTCGTGTTGAAAGACCTGTACCATTATCGTCATATGGGAACTTTCTTGGAAAACAACCCACACCTTTTGAAATCGTATCCTAGAATATTTTCTCAGGCGGCCCATATGTTTTTAACCGCTGATGAGACACCCAAGAAACAACGCCAAAAAGAAATATTAAAGATGGTCTACGAAAATCGTTCGAAGATGGGCCTGCTCAGGGATATTATGGGAGCCTGGAGGTCATTTCTATGAAATTAGATGATAAACTATTTTTGGTACGATTTAATACCGATGAAATAAGTCACATCAAAATCATAGATCAGCAAGTCTGCTTAGAAAATGACGACAGAACTTGTACGCGCATTTGTCCAACGCATGTGTATCATTGGGACGAAGAAGGAAAACGTCTTACCGTAGGCTACGAAGGGTGTGTGGAGTGTGGAACGTGCCGGATCGGTTGCCCCCATGGCAATATTGAGTGGCATTATCCCCGGGGTGGCTTCGGGGTCTCCTGGAAGAATGGTTAACGCGTTCTCGCTTTTAGATTTCATCACCTGGGGAGAAACAAAAATGTCATCCTGAGGGAGGAACGACCGAAGGATCTTCCCCACTGCTACCAGGAAAGATT
>CAZTZX010000033.1:8923-15174 GCA_964618175.1 uncultured Syntrophomonas sp.
GCTATCTCTGCGGAGGCTCCCAGCTCTTCGCGGCTGCTTGGGAGATGCGGTCTATAACGATAGCCATCACCACAATGGCCCAACCAGCTTCAAAACCCTTACCGACAGCGATTCGATTAGTGGCTTTTAGAACCTCTTCACCCAGGCCGCCGGCACCGATCATGCTGGCGATTACCACCATGGACAAGGCCAGCATGGTGGTCTGATTTATACCTGCCATAATGGTAGGCATAGCTAGGGGTAAACGCACTTCTCTCATCATTTGCCAGTTAGAGGCACCGAACACCAAAGCCGCTTCCTGCACCTCACGGGATACCTGGCGAATGCCTAGATTGGTCAGACGAACCACGGGCGGCAGGGCATAAATTACCGTTGCAAACACTCCGGGCACCTTGCCCAGTCCGAACAGCATCAGAGCCGGGATCAGATATACCAGACTGGGCATGGTCTGCATAGCGTCCAGAATGGGAGTAATAACTGCGTTGACCCGTTCCGAACCGGACATGGCAATTCCCACCGGAATACCAATTACTAATGAGATCAATACCGCAATGACGACTATTCCCAGGGTTTCCATGGCTACTTCCCATAATCCGAACATACCTATGGTAAAAATAAGTGCCCCGGGAAGCAACGTCTTGAACCAGCTATGGGTTAGCCGCCAGGACAGCAAGATCACCACAATGACCCACGCCCACCAGGGGACCCATTTCAAAAAATGCTCTATATTCAGCAGCGCATTTAGCACAAAGTTGGCAATAGCATCGAAGAAAGGCCCCCAGGCTACTACTAACCATTTGACAAAACTGTCAATGTAAGGTGCTACAAAAAAATGCCATTCTTCAGGAAACAATTATTTTCACCTCCGCCCGGCGGCAGCCAGCGGCGCAGAAACGGCAGTACTCTTGGCCTGGTTTTTAGTGCGAGCTTTTCGTGTTTTCACAGATAAATAAATCGCTGGTCTTTTCTTGCCGGACAGAAGAGCCCTCTCGTTGGAAACAAAACGTTCTACATATTCATCAGCCGGGTGATCCATTATCTGTTGCGGAGTACCCTGCTGTACAAATTCTCCCTTGCGCATCACCGCCATGCGGTCTCCTAAGCGGATGGCTTCACTTAGATCATGGGTCACAAAGATAATGGTCTTGTTATATTCCTTTTGCAGCTGAGTGAGAGTATCCTGCATTTCCCGGCGAATCAGGGGATCTAAGCCGCTGAAGGGTTCATCCATCAACAGTAGGTCTGATTCCTGAACCAGAGCCCGGGCAATACCGACCCTCTGTCGCATGCCTCCCGAAAGCTGGGAGGGATAGTGATTCTCCCAGCCTTCCAGACCAACCTGGGCTATAGCATAGCGAGCCTGATCATTTCTTTCCTGCGGGGAGATCCCGCGCAACTTAAGGCCAAAGGCGACATTTTCAACTATATTGCGATGGGGAAGCAGTCCATAATGCTGAAACACCATGGCGGTTTCATGGCGCCGAAAATCAATGAGCTCTTGTTCATTCATATCCAGCACATTCTGCCCTTTGACTATGATCTCGCCCTGGTTGGGATCGACCAGACGCGGAATACAGCGAATCAAAGTTGATTTGCCGCTGCCCGATAATCCCATGATGACGAAAACCTCGCCGCGTTTGACCTGAAAAGAGACATTCTGTACCGCCACAACAGCTCCGTTATCCCGCAGGTGTTCTATGGCATCAGCATCCTGGGGGTCAAAATCGAAAGGATGGCTATAAAATAATTTCCATAGGCCGTTTATTTCCAATAAAGTGTCACTGGTGCTAGTGTCTGTCATATTAGTTCACCTTTCCTAATGCCTGCTCCACCTTCTGGGCGATATCTTGTGGCACCCAGGTTTTCCAGGTATCCGGGTACGTTTTCAAAAAATAAATGGCGGCAGCTTCAGTATCAGCGTTGTTTTCGCTCATATAGGATAGGAAGTCATTGTTTTGCTCCAAAGTTGTTTCATATTTGGATATCAGATCCACTGCTTCAGGAGCAGTATCGGGCATATCCACATGGACCCCCTTGATAACTTTAGCAGCCGGATAGGCACAGCCACGGTTATTGGTATCATTATAGACTTCTGGATCATAGGGTGGTTCTTCCAGCCTGGTCATATCCAGCTGTCCAATTACCCAGTTAGGCTCCCAGTTGTACCCCACCCAGGCTTCGCCTTTTTCATAGGCAGATACCATGGAAGCAGATAGAGCCGAGTCGGAACCAGGGCCGAAAAGGTTGAAAGTCTCATCCAGCCCATAGGTCTTGAATTTGACTTCATTGATCTCGGTTACCATCCAGCCAGGAGGGCCATTATGGAAACGGCCTTTGGTAGGAACTTCAGCATCTTTAAAGAGTTCCCAGTAGCGGGGCAGATCAGAGACTGATCTCAGATCGGGTGCCATAGGTTCGATACCGCGTTCCTGGTCGCCTTCAATGACGAAAGTGGGCACATACCAGCCCTGGGGTGCATCCGGATAGATAGAGCCTAAATCTACTGCTGAACCGGCTTCGACTATCTCATTCCAAGGTTCAGCGTAATTATCCTGCCAGACTTCCATGGTGATATCAACGTCACCGCGAGTCATACCCTGCAGTAGGGGCATAGTATCGCCAAAGGTGTACTCCGGCTCAGGATAGCCATAACCATGCTGGAGAATAAATCCCACCACCCGGTTATGTACCTGTACACTGTCCCAGGATACATCTGCCATAACCAATTTCGGCCTATCGTTGCCATTAGTGGTGCTATCATTATCTGCGCCAGAATCATTGCCGCCGCAACCAACGGCTGACAACCCGAAAATGAGCAACACCAATAATAACAGCGGTTTAGCCGCAGTTTTACCTAGGAATTTGCTAATTTTGTTCATAAAAATACCCTCCTACTGGTGCCAAGCTACAGCCCAGCCGGGGGAAGCGGTGAGAAAAGAGATTATAGGATTGAAAAATAATAAGTAATTTTCTTACAGGAAGGATAATTTACCTACCGCAGTGGCATAGCCCTGCGTCCCGGAAAAAAACAATCCCCATTCTCGCCTACGAGGTTAGCTGACGGGCTCGGGCTTGGGCAGCCCTACTCCATGATCCATGTTTATTGGCATCATGGAAACTCGCCCCAAATAATGGTTCCCCCGCGCTTCATTCTGAAGCTTCGGCTAATTGTTATATTTAAATGTTAACGGAATTCGCCCACTAAGACAAATTAAGGAAGGCCTAATTATCGGGGATAAACCAGGTAGAATTACTGCTTAAAAGAGATTACCATATAATAATCGGTTTATCTGCCCCGATAACTGCCTTTTCCATACTATTCGTTATCGGCATACTTGGTTTTGCCTGCGGCCTCCTCTAAGAGATGGCCATACGAATCAGTTTCAATTGCCAGCTGCCGTTTTCATAGACGGCTTCATAGGTGGGAAAGACTGCCCCCAAAACACCAAACCAGGAGACTCCGGTTATAAGGGCTTGAGTTTCGCTATATTCTTCCACCTCAACCCAAAGCACTGATCCGTCCAGAGTTTGGCTGTGAAGTTCCGCATTATAAAATTCAAATTTGGTGGTATCTTCTTTAACATCTTCAAAACTATAGACTTGTGGTGACAGATCAGTTAACTCCTTGAGAACTTCGTCTTTAGCCTGGTCACTTAATCCCTCCAGGGTGTCCAGATGTACCGCAATAAATCCGTTACCGCCGTTTTCTTCGTTAAAGGCAGCCTTCATAACGGCGATGTATAGATCCATTCTCTGTCGCTCTTGTGCACTGACCTGGGGAGTAAGAGCGGGGGCTTCATTAGCAGGTTTGGTCTGGGTGTCTATTCCTGCACAGCCCATTATTGACACCAGAACCACTGCTAACATCCAGCAGAGCACCTTTTTCATAGCTCAACACCGCCTTGTCTCTTTTTTTAAGGCCTCGCTCGGCTCTATAGCTATTGTGGTATCCTATTAGAAAACCACAAGTCTGAGTAAAACTAGCGCTTTCAAATATTACGCCACAGCAGACAGAAGATTTCAGAGCTAGAAATAACAGGAGGATTTTAGCTTGGAGAAACAAGTCAGCCAAATAATGAAAAAACACTTTGGCTTTACCGATTTTAAGCCGGGACAGGCTTCCATAATAGATAGCATATTACGGAAACAGGATACGGTAGCAGTACTGCCCACCGGAGGAGGCAAGTCACTGTGTTACCAACTGCCTGCTTTAATGTTGCCGAGTTTGACCCTGGTCATCTCCCCCCTGATCGCCCTGATGAAAGACCAGGTAGATGCCCTCAGTCTGCAGGGTATACCGGCCTCTTTTATAAACAGTTCTCTGACCGGCAGTGAAATTGATCAGCGTATGTATCTGGCGGCACAGGGCGGGTTGCAGCTGCTTTATGTGGCTCCAGAAAGATTGGAGTCTGAGCAATTTAACCAACTTTTGGCCGATCTGCCCCTGTCACTGGTGGCGGTCGATGAAGCCCACTGCATTTCCCAATGGGGACATGATTTTCGCCCCAGCTATATACACATCGGTTCCTGGATATCCTCTTTGCCTGAACGGCCTATACTGGCAGCGTTCACGGCTACAGCTACTGAACGAGTGCGCCAGGATATCATTACCGGTCTAGGATTAAATAACCCTCAAATGTTTGTGAACAGCTTTGACCGTCCCAACCTGCGTTTCACTGTGGAAAAAAGCGGGGATCGCTCCCGTTATATCCGCCAGTATCTTAAGGATCATGCCGGTCAGGCCGGTATTATCTATGCGGCTACCCGCAAAGAAGTCGACAAGCTCTATGAGCAATTGAATAAGAAGGGTTTTGAGGTGGGCCGCTATCATGCCGGTATGAACAACTCCGAGCGCAGCCAGGCTCAGGATGATTTTATTTATGATCACTGCCAGGTCATTGTGGCTACTAATGCCTTTGGATTAGGCATCGACAAATCCAACGTACGTTTTGTCATCCATCACAATATGCCTCGTCATCTGGAAGCCTATTATCAGGAAGCCGGCCGTGCCGGGCGTGATGGCGAACCGTCCGACTGTATACTGCTGTATCATGCCGGCGATATACAGGTACAAAAATACCTCATAGAGCAAACTGATCTAAACCCCGAGCGTAAAGCGGCGGAGTATGAAAAATTAAACAGTATGATCAACTACTGTCATACTTCAGGATGCCTGCGTTTATATATATTGGATTATTTCGGTGAATCTGTTCTCACCGACGGCTGTGACAATTGCTCCAATTGCATAGAAGGCGAACTGCAGGATGTTACCATAGAAGCCCAAAAAGTCTTTTCCTGTATCTACCGAATGCAGCAGCAGTATGGCAGCTCATTGGTGGCCTCAGTCCTGGCTGGCTCCCGGCAAAAGCGGGTCACCCAGCTCGGTCTGGATCGGCTGTCTACCTATGGCATCATGAGCGCTTGGAAACATGCCCATCTAGTTGAATTTATTAATCGGCTTATTGCCGAAGGCTATTTAAGCAGCAGTGGGGGTCAATATCCGGTAGTAAGGCTTACTTCCAGGACTCGACCGATATTACGAGGAGAAGAAAAGCTGTGGTTAAAAATGCTGCCGATTCATGCCCCCGGACCGGCCGATGATGACCTGTTTGCCGCTTTGCGGGAACTGCGTATGACCATAGCCCGGCAGGAAAATGTGCCCCCTTATGTAGTGTTCACCGACGCTACTCTGCAGGAGATGGCCCGAAGCCAGCCACAGAATCTGTCTGAGATGCTAGATATAAGCGGAGTAGGCGAAGTAAAGCTTGAAAGATACGGACAGCAGTTTTTGGAGGTTATACAGAGCCAGACCGCAATCTTACCACCTTCAGTTTCGGCAGTAGAGACAGGGGATAAGCAAGCTTCGGGTGAAGGCCAGACGGTTTTAGCACCATCGCAGCGGCCAAAAAAGACTTCCACTCATTTGGTTAGTTATCAATTATACCAGGAAGGCAAGAGCCTTGCCGAGATTGCCGGGGAAAGAGAGCTTACCCTGATTACGGTGCAGAACCACCTTCTGCGTGCCTTTCAGGATGGTTATCTGGTCGATTGGACCCCGTTTCTTACCCCGGAGCAGGAGCAACAGATTATGCGGGCGGCTGGTGACCTGGGCGTTGAAAAACTCAAACCGCTTAAAGAAGCGTTACCGCAAGATATTAGTTATTTTATGATTAAGATCGCACTTCTAAGGCATAGCCTCCAGGGAGCTTAACTAGCTTAACAAAATCGAATTACCAGCACTTTTGAATTAT
>CAZTZX010000033.1:15274-19109 GCA_964618175.1 uncultured Syntrophomonas sp.
AGATTGGTCAGTTGCTCGGCCATTCTCAGCCATACGCCGTGATGCTTGGTTGATTTCCTCAGCGGCCTTAGCGGCTACTTCACTGCCATGGGCTATTTCTTGTGATCCAGCTGACGATTCTTGTATGGTAGCACTTGGCCAAAGATGCTGGGACGTATTTAGATCAGGAAGGCATCTTTTAACAACTTGATTTCCTCAGCATAAACGGTGAGATCACCCGGGGTTTCCAGGCAGAAGGGTAGATGACGTAAGCGGGGATGGTTGATAAACCTGACCATAGCGTCCAGGCCGATAGTACCCTGGCCAATATTGGTATGACGATCCTTGCGGCTGGCGAAAGGAGTCAGGCTGTCATTCAAATGGACTGCCATGAGCCGGGATAAGCCAATGGTTTTATCAAATGATTCCAAGACATCGTCCAGGTGATCAACGATATCATAACCAGCCGCATAAATATGACAGGTATCCAGACATACTCCGGTTTTATCCTGCAGTTCCACTCTATCCAAAATGGCGGCGATTTCCTCAAAACTGCTGCCGACTTCGGTTCCTTTGCCCGACATGGTTTCCAGCAACATCAGAGTGTGTTGTTGCGGACGCAAAGAGGCATTGAGCAGTTCAGCAACCAATTCGATTCCAGTCTCCACACCCTGGCCCACGTGATTGCCGGGGTGAAAATTGTAGAGCACTCCCGGCAAATACTCCAGGTTAGCTAGATCTTCAGCCATAACCATATGAGCGAATTCGCGCACGTGTAGGTCAGCCGCACAGGGATTTAAGGTGTAGGGGGCATGACCTATGATAGGGGCAAAATTATGCTGCCGGGTCAGATCGACTAGGGCCTGAGCATCTTGGACATCCATTTTTTTGGCTTTACTGCCGCGCGGGTTGCGGGTAAAAAACTGAAATGTATTAGCACCTATACTAAGAGCCTCTTCGCCCATGTGGAGAAAGCCCTTGGATGAAGAGAGATGACAGCCGATGTGTAACATGGTAAACGCTCCTTTGTATCAAATTACCTTTCACAGTCATATTATAGTAGCATTTCCCTATGATTTATCCAATAATAGAGCCTAGCCCAAACTATTGGGAGAAAATCAGCGAGTATTTATAAGCTAAATGTCTTACTATAAAGATATGAAATCGGAGGATGATATTATGGAAAAAATTCGCGATGAAGTGCAGAAACATTATGGAGAAATCGCTAAAAGGATTAATCTGGGAGGGCAGGGTGGCTGCTGTGGGCCAGGGAGTTCATGCTACAGCACTATTACCAGGATAGACGTAAATTATCAGGGCGAAGACCTATCTGCTCTGCCAGAAGAAGCCGTCAATGCTTCTCTGGGCTGTGCCAACCCTCTGGTTTTGGCGGAACTGGAGGAAGGAGAGGTCGTCTTGGATCTCGGCAGCGGCGCTGGTATAGATGTGTTGGCAGCGTCTCGCTATGTGGGGCCTGCCGGCAGGGTATATGGTTTGGATATGACCGACGAAATGCTAGCCCTGGCCAACCAAAACAAAGAGCACATGGGCGTTGCCAACGTCGAGTTTTTAAAGGGCTATATAGAGGAGATCCCCCTGCCTGATAAGAGTGTTGATGTAGTCATGTCCAACTGTGTGATCAATCTCAGCGGTGACAAAGATAAAGTGATGAGCGAAATATATCGGGTCATAAAACCCGGAGGAAGATTAGCCATTGCTGATATAGTGTCCACTCGAGAGGTTCCACCGGAAGTCCGACAGATCACATCGCTGTGGGTATCCTGCATTGCCGGAGCGCCAAGTATTAAGGAGTATGAAGGACTGTTGACCCGGGCCGGATTCCAGCAAATCAGAGTTACTCCAGAACACTTCTATACCAGAGAAGTATTGCAGGGGCTGGGAGCCGAAGACACCAGGTTGACTGATCCCCAGTGGGAAATGGCTGATGGTGCTTTCGCCGGGGCCTTCATCAAGGCCGTAAAAGAAGTTTAATTCCTAAACAAAATTAAAAACCCGCCCTTGGGGAAAGCCTAAGGGCGGGTTTGGTTATGCTAAAGGCTAGAAGCTCAGTTCCAAAGCCTGGCGTACTAATTCAGGGGTCACATCCTGGTCTTCGCCCAACCTGACCATATCATGGGCCCTCAGACTATCCAGTATTTCTGGAATATTAGCCAGGGTCAGACCATGGTCGCTCAGGTTGGTTTTTAGCTGCATAGTTTCGAAGAATTCTTTGGTCTTGGCGATGGCTTTATCGACCCTTTCATCTTCACTGCCTTGCGTGAGTCCCCAAATGCGTTCCCCATATTGCAGCAGCTTAGCTCGCTTTTTATCGCGGAGGACCGTCAACATTCCAGGAGCTAAAGCAGCTAAAGTAACAGCGTGCTCCATACCATAAAGAGCAGTTAACTCATGACCTACCATGTGGGTGGACCAGTCCTGGGGAACTCCGGCCGCAATCAGACCATTCAATGCCATAGTGGCGCAGAACATCAAATTGGCTCGTACATCATAGTTTTCCGGTTCTTGCAAGGCCACCGGTCCCAGTTCGATCAGGGTATGCAAAATACCTTCTGCAAAACGATCCTGCAAGCGGGCTTCCATCGGACAAGTCATATACTGTTCAAAAACATGCATAAAAGCATCAACTACCCCGTTGCTAATTTGTTGCTTCGGCAGGGTATAGGTCTTGGTAGGATCAAGCACTGCAAAACGCGGGAAAACTTGGGTGGAATAGAAAGAGATTTTGGCATTCATGGATTTGCGGCTTACCACCGCACGGGGATTGGATTCTGAACCGGTGGCCGGCAGGGTAAGAACTACGCCAATGGGCATGGCATCCTTTATTCCCTTGCCCCGATTGAGCAGGATTTCCCAGGGATCTCCATCATATCTGGCACCGGCGGCAATAAATTTGGTGCCATCGATCACCGAACCGCCACCTACTGCTAAGAGATAATCGATTTTCTCGGTATGCACTACTTCAATAGCTTTCATCAAGGTCGCATAATCAGGGTTAGGCTCGATTCCGCCAAATTCGGTCACATCGTAGCCTTCCAGAGCTGCTATTACTTCATCCAGAACTCCGGTTCTTTTACAGCTGCCGCCACCATAGGTGATGAGAACCTTAGCGCCGGCTGGAATTTCCCGGGCTATTTTGGCTATTTGCCCCTGACCGAATATGATCTTGGTAGGATTTTCATATACAAAGTTATTCATAGGCTGCCTCCTTTTGCTGCACATCTTGTTAAAGTTGCTGGTAGAATCGTAGACTAGACATCATTACAGATTCCCTAGGTTAGTCATAACAAATCACCGGAAAGCTGTCAAGACATGCTGATCCACCTGCCGGCAGACGGTAAACCCACCTTGATAAAGGACTCTTGGCCTATCATGTCGAAATAACGAGGGCAAATCCTTGAAAAGTCAGACACAGGTAGAACGTATCAACCTATAACAGATTAAGGAGGAATAGTTGTGATTCAATGGAAAGAAAGCTACCGCCTGGGCATAGATGAAATCGACGATCAGCATAAGAAGTTGTTTGAGATTGCCAATAGGGCTTATGAGCTTTTAAAAAACGATTTTGTGACTGACAAGTATGACCGCATTGTCAGCATTATAGAAGAACTAAAGGATTACACCGTCTACCATTTTAGCTTTGAAGAAAACTATATGGCCAGTATTAATTATAGGAAACTCTTGTCTCACAAGGTGATCCATGATGATTTCATTGCCAAAATCTCTGAGGTTGATTTGGATAATGTGGATGAAAATCAGGATGAATACCTGATGGGGATCCTGGATTTTGTAGTAGAGTGGATCGAACAGCACATACTAGGGACGGATAAGCTGATCG
>CAZTZX010000034.1:0-19094 GCA_964618175.1 uncultured Syntrophomonas sp.
TGGGAACCACCCGCAAAGCAGCACAGGAATTAGGAGTGAGCCAACCCACTATCGTCCGCAAAGCCGCTAGATACAATATCCAGCTGAAAAACAAGAAATAATAGTGTCATCCTGAGAAGAGCACCAGCGAAGGATCTTCCCCCCTGGCATCGGAGAAGATTCTTCGCTCTGCTCAGAATTTGCAAGGCACGGGGACGGTTGGACGGTTCTTTTGCCTTGATGTGAAACGCCTTCCGCCGAGCCGAAGACAACTGGGCGCGCGTGAAAGGATTCAATGGAGCAATGAGGGATGACGAATAAGCAGCCAATCAGTCAAGACAGCAAGACGATCATTAACCTGGCTACATCCTTCAGTGGAGACCGGCGACAGCGGAATTGAACCTTTCATGAAGCGCCTTCCACCAGACTCTTTCAGGAGAGATTTGATTGTTAGTAATAGTCGGCTTATGATAACCTAAAACCAATCAATAATGGTCAGGAGGAGAGATATGATGGGGAAAGTGGGGAGAAATGATCCCTGTCCGTGTGGAAGCGGTAAGAAATACAAAAAGTGCTGCGCCTTAAGAGGTGCTGATGATATATTTAATACCTCCCTGGATCCGTTTACGCAATACAATGAACAGTTTACCGAAATAAAATTAAAGCTGGATCGCTATTACACCAACACCATCAAACGACTGCGTCGGGATAGCCGGAAGACTTTCCTGTTTTATGCCGTAAATCACAGCTTACCGCCCGAACATGAATCACTGTACTCTGACTGGCTGTGGTTTGACCGGCAAACTCCTGAGGAGCTGTCTCCCGCCGAGCACTATTTACAGGAGAACGGATCCTTTATGGATAAACCTCTGCAGGAATGCCTGCAGGCTTTATGCAACTCATCTCTTTCCATTTACAAAGTCATAGATTCCCGGGACACTATACTGCAGGTACGCGACTTGTTTGCCAATGAAAATAGAGAAGTCCTGTTAAAGGAGCCCTGGTCGAACTCTTGCGAGCATGCTGTCCTGGTTCTGGGTCGGCTGGTGGGGGTTGCGCAGGCGCAGATATTTTCGGGAATGGTTTTATTAACCGAAGACCCTGATGGTCAGAAAGAAGAGTTTTTCACGACCCATTATCAATATGCACAAAAGCTAGGACTATTCGCGGTCGGTCTTCCCGCCGAACTTATCTACGGGCTGTTTGATCACGCCCATAAAAAACAACCGTTTAGTCTGGGTGATATGCGCATGAGCGCTTTGGATACCACCCAAGCTCAAATGCTTCAGACTAAGTTATCTAATCATCGCCAATTTGAACTGGCCCATTACACCGACCAGGTGGCCTGGTATGTACCCCAAAAGGAACACTACGGCTATGTCAAACTAGCCGTTGGTGCGGATTATATTGCCATGTCGGCCGAGGTATTAGAAGATGTGGTTTTTCTGCAGGAACAAATCAAGGAAATGCTGCCCCAAATCAATATGGACTTGATCCACTGTACTCTGCAGCGCTCTTTTCCGCCCAGTGAGAAAGCAGATATGTGGTTAACTATCAGAAAGGATCAGCAGGCCGAAATGTGGTTGGATACGGCCCATAATGAGTTGGATGGCCAAACACCCCGTCAGCTTTTAACGGAAACAGATGGCAAGGATCACCTGCTGGCCCTGCTACAGGAGTTTTCTGAGACAGTTGAGACCGAAGATGAGCTGGATTTCATCAATTTTATGAAAGCGCGGGTGGAATCGGCTCCGGTTGTGTGATTTCTTGTAGGGAGTTGCACAGCTCCTCTAATCCATCACCGCTGACCGCGGAAAAACCAAGAGGCGGCTGATCCACCGGCAAATCTAATTCTCTGTGTATCATGGCCAGATTCTTTTGGCGAGCGGAACGAGAAAGTTTGTCAGCCTTAGTAGCTATCACCATGAAAGGAATCTGTTGATGCTCCAGCCAATCCTTCATCATGCGGTCTTCTTCCGAAGGAGCATGGCGCATATCCACCAGGAGTATCACGCCCCGCAACGTTTTTCGTCCCGACAGGTATTTTTCGATCATCTTTCCCCAGCGAGCTCTCTCTGTGCGGGCCACCTTGGCAAAACCATAACCGGGTAGATCCACCATATACCAGGATTGATTGAAGCAGTAAAAATTAATGGTGCGGGTCTTCCCCGGGGTGCCACTGGATTTGGCCAGCTTTTTGCGGTTGGCGAGACGATTGATCAGCGAAGATTTGCCCACATTAGAACGGCCTACGATCGCTACTTCCGGCAGCTCATCAGAAGGAAGCTGGTTCATTTCCACAAATACACCCACAAATTCCGCCTGTTTGATCTTCATACCTTACCTCATGCATCTTAATAATACTAGGCTAATGTTTCCCGTACCGCCTGGGCGGTTTTCAGCACATCTTCCTGGCTTATCCAGTGATGAGTAACCATTCGGTACCTGCCCAGTTCAGGTGGATTAATTTTAATGCCACGGGCCAGCAGTGGCTGGCTTAGGGGATCCCCTTCCCGGTCTAAACTGAAAAAGACCATGCTAATATGCACATCGTCTTTATATACCTTTAAGCCCTTAATGTCTGCTAACTCATTAGCCAGCAACAGGGCATTCTGGTGGTCTTCCTTTAGTGTCAGGCGCATGGTCTGCAGGGCGATCAATCCAGCGGCCGCCAAAATGCCAACCTGTCTCAATCCTCCACCCATAATTTTACGTTTTTTTCGAGCCGCCTCTATCCAGTCGGCTTTACCTAACACCAAGGATCCTACCGGGGCGCACAGTCCTTTGGACAAACACAGCATGACTGAATCTGCACAGGCCGCAATTTCCCGGGCTTCTACGCCCAAATAAACAGCCGCATTAAAAATGCGGGCCCCGTCCAAATGAACTGGTATCCCGTGCTGCTGGGCCACCCTATATACTTCCTGCGTTTTCTCAAGCGGTATGACCCGACCATTAGAATGAGCATTTTCCAAGCATATCAAGCTGGTCTCAGGAAAATGAATGTCACCGTCCGGTCTGATCCGTTCCTCAATTAGCTGGGCGTCCAATAAGCCTTTATCACTGGGTACAGTTCTTAACTGCACGCCTGCTATTACTGAGGATGCGCCTACTTCATGCTGCACAATATGACAGTCTTCACCCAGAATGACTTCACTGCCCCGAGGACAGTGGGTAAACAGTGCTAACTGATTACCAAAAGTTCCGCTGGGTACAAATAAGGCGGCTTCTTTCCCCAGTAGCTCAGCTGCCATCCTCTCCAATTCCTGAACAGTAGGATCATCGCCATATACATCATCACCAACCACCGCGGTTCGCATAGCTTCACGCATTTCCACCGTAGGCTGGGTAACCGTATCACTGCGCAGATCAATGCATTCCAAATTCTTCATCTCCTCGCCCAGGTAGTTTTAATCAGTCGTAGATCAAGGTTTCCTTAAGTACCTCATCCATATGGGAAACCGGGATGAATTTCATTTTGCGTTTAACATTGGCGGGAATCTCAGCCAGGTCTTTTTGATTATCTAGCGGAATAATTACCGTTTCAATCCCTGCCCGGTGAGCAGCCAGAGCCTTTTCTTTCAATCCTCCAATGGGCAGGATCCGCCCGCGCAGGGTTATTTCCCCGGTCATAGCTACATTTTTGCGGGCTAGCTTCCCTGACATAGCCGAAGCCAGAGCTGTAGCTATGGTTATCCCAGCTGAAGGGCCGTCTTTGGGTATAGCCCCTTCCGGTACATGTAAATGAATATCATATTCCTGACAAACCTCTTGGGGTATGCCTAAATCATCAGCTCGGGAACGAACATAAGTAAGGGCCGCCTGAGCAGACTCCTTCATTACATCGCCCAGTTTACCGGTTAAGGTCAATTTTCCCCTGCCCTTGAGCAAGGCTACCTCTATAGAGAGAATGTCTCCTCCCACTTCCGTCCAGGCCAAGCCGGTGGCCACTCCTACTTGATTTTCCTTTTCAGCTACGCCATAGTGATAGCGCTGCACGCCTAAGAACTTGCTCAAGTTACCGCCCGTCACATTCACCATAGTATTGCGATCCTCCACTACCTGCCGGGCTACCTTACGGCACACGGAAGCGATCGATCTTTCCAGACCGCGCACCCCCGCCTCGCGGGTGTACTCACGGATGATCTTACGAATTGCCCCTTCGGAAAAAGTAATATGATGTTCGCTCAAACCGTGATCCTTGACCTGCTTAGGTATGAGGTGATCCAGGGCAATGTGCACCTTGTCTTCTTCGGTATAGCCGCTGATCTCTATTATCTCCATACGATCTAAGAGCGGTTTGGGAATATTGTGGGTGGAATTAGCCGTGGTGATAAACATTACTTTAGAAAGATCAAAAGCTGTCTCTAAATAATGATCACTAAAAGTAGAATTCTGTTCCGGATCCAGGACCTCTAGAAGAGCCGAAGCCGGGTCCCCACGAAAGTCCATGGTCATCTTATCTATTTCATCCAGCAGAAAGACCGGATTTCTTGATCCAGCCTGTTTCATTCCCTGTAAAACACGCCCCGGCATAGACCCCACATAGGTACGCCGATGGCCTCTTATTTCGGCTTCATCACGAATGCCTCCCAGTGACATGCGGACAAATTTTCGATTAAGGGAGCGAGCAACCGACTTACCCAGGGAAGTCTTGCCAACTCCAGGAGGCCCTACCAGGCATAAAATGGGGCCTTTCATCTTTTTGGCGAGTTTACGGATAGCCAGGTATTCCACGATACGTTCCTTGGGTTTTTCCAGCCCGTAATGATCCTCATCCAAAATCTTCTCGGCTACTTTTAAGTCGAGACGATCTTTGGTTTCTACTGACCAGGGTAGGGACAAAAGCCAATCCAGATAGTTGCGGACTACCACCGCTTCAGCTACCATAGGTGGCATCTTCTCTAGTCGTTCTAATTCCTTAAACGCCTTCTCATAGGCTTCCTTAGGTAATTTGGCCTTATTTATGCGCTCCTTTAATTCCTCAACCTCAGCGACCCGTTCGTCTTTATCGCCCAATTCCTTCTGGATGGCCTTCATCTGCTCCCTTAGATAATACTCTTTTTGAGTCTTTTCCATTTGCTTGCGTACCCGAATATTTATCTTACGCTCTAACTCTAAGACTTCCATTTCTTTGGCCAGCATCTCACATAGAGCATCCAGACGGCGTGCTATGTCACGTGTTTCCAATATGATCTGTTTTTCCTGGATACGCAAAGACAGATGGGAGGCAATTACATCAGCCAGACGGTTGGGTTCTTCAATAGCTACTACCGAAACCACAGTTTCAGGAGGGATTTTCTTGCTTAAGCGTACATATTGTTCAAACTCAGAGATCAAGGCTCGCATAAGAGCCTCTAATTCCGGAGTTTTCTCCACTGTCTCTTCCTTAAACTCTTCTATCTCAACCTGCATATAGGGATCCGAATAAAGAAACTGTTTGATTTCAGCCCGATACAGTCCTTCCACCAAGACCCGCATGGTACCGCCGGGCATTTTCAGTATCTGCCGTATCTCCGCTACCGTACCCGCCGTATAAATATCTTCTATTTCCGGTTCATCGGTCTGCGCTTCTTTTTGGGTAGCCAAAAATATCTCTTTGCTTTCCATCATAGCCTCTTCAATAGCCGTGATGGACTTTTTCCTTCCCACATCCAAATGAATTACTGTATATGGAAAGACTAATACCCCTCTAAGCGGCAACATAGGAATAGAGCGGTAGGTGGTCTGGTTTTCCATCATATAACACCTCCAAGCAAATACATTCTACTATATGTCGGTTTCCGGCGCAATAAGGCCGGCTAGGTGCTTATGCCCGTGCCACCTGTACTCCGAGCTATGGGAAGTGACTTTCTTGTAGTCACCAACGAAGGCTTGTTCTAAGACTTCATCGAGATCTCGTACCGCTATGATCTCCACATCAGATATGCTGTCCAGGGTGGCCATCCGATTATCAGCCGGAATGATGATCTTTTTCATCCCGACCCGCCGAGCTGCCTCAACTTTACTCAATATCCCCCCCACAGGCCGAACTTTACCCTGTACGGATAACTCCCCGGTCATAGCCAGGAAATTATCGACCGGCTGCTGAGTGATCGACGAGTAAACAGCGGTAGCCATACTTATTCCTGCCGATGGTCCATCCACCGGGACCCCACCGGGAAAATTCAAATGTATATCATAATCCCGAGTTTCTATTTCATAACGAGACCGTAAAACCGTCAGTACGTTTTCTACCGCACCCTTGGCCATACTTTTACGTGTGTAACTGCGCCCTGCTCCCTCCACCTGTTCCTCTTCAACAACTCCGGTAACAGTCCAGACGCCTTTACCGGACTTGACAGGAATACTGGTAGCTTCCACTTCAATTATGGTTCCAGCGGTGGCTCCATACACCGCCAATCCATTCACTACTCCTATGGTAGGCCATTCCTTCGGTTTCATGTCTGGACGGGGAGAAAAGCGCCCGTTGTTTAGCACCTTTTCCACCACTTGCCGGGTGATCTGGGATTCCATTTCCATCTGAGCTATACCGGCGGAAAGCTGCACCATATTGACTGCCTCACGACCATTGGATGCGAAACGATTGATTTCCTCCAGCGCTCCTTCATCGATCTTAAAACGCAAGCGCTCTAGAGCATTGGTGACAATAAGCTGAATATCTTCTTTTTCCAGCGGCTTAAAGAAGATCTCCATGCAACGAGATCTCAGGGCCGGAGGTAGTTCTTCCGGGTTACGGGTGGTGGCACCCACCAATCGGAAATCAGCCGGAAGGCCATTTAAGAAAATATCGTGGATGTGAGCCGGAATATTGCGGTCGTTTTCAGTATAGTAAGCACTTTCCAGCATTACCTTACGATCTTCCAACACTTTTAACAGCTTATTCATCTGGATGGGATGCAGTTCACCAATCTCGTCAATAAACAGTATACCCCCGTGGGCTTTGGTACAAGCGCCTGGTTTGGGTTGGGGAATGCCGGCTGAGCCCATGGCTCCAGCGCCTTGATAAATTGGATCATGGACCGAGCCAATCAGAGGATCAGCAATATTGCGTTCATCAAAGCGCATGATGGTGGCATCAACTTCCACAAACTTTGAATCATCCGTGAAAGGTGACCAGGGGTTATGCTTGGATTCTTCCAAGACCAAGCGGGCAGCAGCCGTTTTGCCTACTCCCGGAGGTCCGTAGATGATTACATGCTGGGGATTAATACCGCATAAGGCGGAACGAAGCATGTCGATTCCTTCCCTCTGCCCTACCACATCATTGAGGTTGTTTGGTCGGGTAAGGCTGGACAGCGGCTCACTTAACTTGATGCTACGCATCTGTTTTAGTTTAGAGTTTTCCTTTTCTGATTCCTTAAAGATAACTGTCTTTTTGCCTTGCTGATTTTTGAGCAGGTTCCAAAAATACAAGCCAATGATCACCGCAAAAACAAACTGAACGATATAGAGAATACCGCCATATTGAAGAAAAAAGTTGTTCATAAGCGCCCTGTTCCTTTCCAAACATACTGCACCTATTATTCCCTTAGTAGCAGCATAGAATGAAGTTTGGCGAGCAGTAAAAAAAGGTAGCTTCCGCTACCTTTTTCCTATTCAGTATGCTTTTGTGAAAAGCTAGTTAACTCTACGTTTAGCATCCACCGTTACTAACAGTGGGTTTTCCTTTTTGAGGATAACATCTTGGGTTATCACTACCTTGGTCACATCCATACGAGAAGGAACCTCATACATGACCTCCAGCATTATATCCTCGATAATGGCTCTGAGACCGCGCGCTCCGGTATTGCGATGCATAGCCTCCTCGGCTATAGCTTGCAAGGCTTCATCCGTAAACTCCAGGTCTACTCCATCCAGTTCAAACAGTTTTTTGTACTGCTTAGCCAGGGCATTTTTCGGCTCGGTCAATATGCTCACTAGAGCATCCATATCCAGAGCATCCAAGGTGACAACAATAGGCACCCGGCCTACAAACTCAGGGATAAGTCCAAAGCGCAGCAAATCCTGAGGTAGGATCATGCTTAGTATGTCACCAATACTCTTTTCACTTTTAACCTGAATCTCGGCTCCAAAACCCATGACCTTTTGATTAACGCGACTTTGGATGATCTTGTCAATGCCCTCAAAAGCTCCGCCGCAGATAAACAGAATGTTGCTGGTGTCGATCTGAATGAACTCCTGATGCGGATGCTTGCGTCCACCTTGCGGAGGTACACTGGCTACGGTACCTTCCAAGATTTTTAGCAAGGCCTGCTGCACCCCTTCTCCGGAAACATCCCGGGTTATACTGGGGTTATCAGTTTTACGAGCAATCTTGTCAATTTCGTCAATATAGACGATACCCTTTTCAGCCTTCTCAATATCGTAATCAGCGGCTTGGATCAATTTTAACAGGATGTTCTCCACGTCTTCACCAACATAACCAGCCTCCGTTAACGATGTAGCATCAGCAATGGCAAAGGGTACATTTAATATACGAGCCAAAGTTTGGGCCAATAGGGTTTTACCGCTACCCGTCGGCCCCAGCATCATAATGTTGCTCTTCTGTAGTTCAACATCATCCAGCTTCATACCCAAGTTAATTCGTTTGTAATGATTATAGACAGCAACTGCCAGTGATTTCTTAGCACGATCCTGGCTAATTACATATTCATCCAGAATCTCCCTAATCTCCTGGGGTTTAGGAATATCGCCCAGCTCAAACCCCAGATCATCGGCCAGTTCTTCTTCAATGATCTCATTACACAATTCAATGCATTCATCGCAGATATAAACACCCGGTCCGGCTACCAGCTTCTTAACCTGATCCTGAGTTTTACCACAGAAGGAACACTTCAGTTGTCCTTTTTCATCCCCATATTTGTGCATATGTTCACCTCTCTGACCTAAAAGCTATTTCTTGCTGGCTGATTTTTTGGGCTGGGTCATCACATCGTCAATAATACCATATTCTTTAGCTTCAATTGCATTCATAAAATAATCCCTATCTGTATCTTGCTGGATCCTCTCCAGAGGTTGCCCAGTACGTTCGACTAAAATACGATCTAATTTTTCTTTGGTGGCAATAATATGACGGGCATGGATCTCTATGTCGGTGGCCTGCCCCTGAGTACCGCCTAGCGGCTGGTGGATCATGACTTCTGCATTAGGCAAAGCGTAGCGTTTACCTTTTTGTCCCGCTGCCAGAAGCACTGCCCCCATACTGGCTGCCATACCTACACATATAGTTGATACGTCAGCCCGAATATGCTGTATGGTATCAAATATGGCCATCCCAGCACTTACTGAACCGCCCGGACTATTGATATACAAACTTATGTCTTTATCCGGATCTTCAGCTTCTAAAAAGAGCAGCTGTGCAATAACCACATTCGCTACCATATCATCAATGGCACTGCCTAAAAAGATAATACGGTCTTTAAGCAGGCGGGAGTAAATATCATAAGAGCGTTCTCCCCGATTAGTTTGTTCTACAACCATAGGTACCAGATATGACATTCGTTTCACTCCTTCACTAAAAACTATTCATGGTTACTATATAGTATTCTATTCAGGCTTACTCGTCACTAGAGGATTCTGGTTCCTCATCGTTAGCTTCAGGCATTTCAAATTCCTCAATTTTGGCCTGGTCAACCAGGAATTGTACGGCTTTATCCATTTTTACGCTGAATTCCAGATTGTCCATAATGCCAGCCAAATTCTGCTTGGCCTGTGCGGGGTCGACCCCCATTCCCTGAGCCGCTTCTTCTATTTGCTTATCCATTTCTTCATCAGTTACTTCAATACCTTTTTCCTCTACTAGTTTTTCCAAGAGGAAGTTGACTTTCGCCGATCTTTCGGCTTCTGGACGCATATCAGTTTCCAGGTCTTCCTGCGTACTGGCAGTGAACTGGAAGTACTGTTCCAGGGTCAATCCCTGTGAGGATAAACGCTGCGAGAATTGCTGGAGCATACGCTCAATCTGCATGTTTACTACCGCTTCAGCTAAAGGAATATCACTGGCCTCAATAGCCTGATCCAGGACTTGCTGCTGTATCAATTCCTTTTTGCGGCCTTCCATCATCTGCACTAAATTGTTGCGTACATCTTCTTTAAACTCAGCCATGGTTTCAAACTGGCTGACTTCCTGAGCAAATTCATCATTCATCTCTCTAAGTTTACGCGTTTCAATGCCTTTAACTGTCACCTTGAACAAGGCTTCTTTTCCAGCGAGATCTTCAGCATGATATTCTTCCGGGAAGGTAACTTTGACCTCTTTCTCCTCGCCGACCTTGGCCCCGATCAGTTGATCCTCAAATCCGGGAATAAAAGTATTGGAGCCGATTTCCAGAGAATAGTCTTCACCGGTACCGCCTTCAAATGGCTCACCGTCATGATAGCCGACAAAATCTATAGTTAGCACATCACCTAATTCGGCTGGTTCATCGGTCTTCTCCTCCAACTGAGCATAGCGGGAACGGATATCTTCTAAGCGACGTTCTACATCCTGATCAGTTATTTCCATGCGGGGAATGCGAACTTCCACGCCCTCGATCTCACCAAGTTGTATATCTGGTTTAACAGCCACCCGTACCTTGACCTGCAACGGTTGCCCATCATCAATATCTTCAATATCAAAATCAGGTTGGGCAATCGGTTCAATATTTAGCTCAGTAATAGCTTCCTCATAGGCAACGGGAACGATAAATTCCAAAGCATCCTGGTAGAGAACTTCCTTACCAAAATGAGCTTCTAGAAGCTGCCGAGGTACTCTTCCCTGACGAAAGCCAGGAATACTGACCTGTTTTACTACTTTGCGGTAAGCGTGTTCCAGCCCTTCTTCAAGCTTGTCAGGATCAACTTCGATGGCTATGTAAGCCTCACTGTTTTCTATCTTTTCTAATACGGCTCCCATTTATGCTCCTCCAATCTGATACTTAACCGGGTAAAAGTCCTGTAATTTGTAGTATTTCAGGCTATCCAGAATAATCCTCTTAAAAATGTACCCTATTATCACCTAAAACACAACACCCCGGCATACGCCGAGGTATACATTCATTATGGAGCGGAAGACGAGATTCGAACTCGCGACCCTCGCCTTGGCAAGGCGATGCTCTACCACTGAGCCACTTCCGCACACAATACTAACGATATATAGAATAAATGAAATAGTATACTTTCGTCAAGTATTGTTACCCAACCTTTACCATATTATAAGTCGTTAGGCAAGTCACCTTCTTGCGGCAGCACTATTAAAAATGCTTCCTTATTATATAATTGAATTCATCCTGGCCCAGTGGGGACTATAAATCTAGCTGCGGTGCTTATCCAAGTAATCCATTAATAAAGCACCTAATTTTAAGATGAATACACCCTGATCCCATTCCAATTCTTCATCCTCCAAGTCATCCTGACGAAGCAGAACCAGCGATAGCTCGGGATGAGTGTTAAAAAACTGTGCCAGATCAGCCACCATTTCGTATTCCATTTCCTTTCGGGCAGCAACCTGTTCAACGGGTCGAAAGGCCACTACTACATCGGCCGTCCTAAAAACCCTCCGGATATCCTTAATCAATCTATCCAGGTCTTTGCCAGGAATCACCGTGATCAGCAGTTGCTGATTTTCGAGCAGGACATAGCCCCATTGGTATTTGTGCTTATGGTTAAAGCTCAGCCATAAAAAGCTGGTGCGGTCTTTGTCTTCGTGTAACAGGCGAAAACGGCGATTCTGTTTTAGCACTTCCTTAATTAGCTGAGGGTTGCATACTCCGGCACCATGCCATTGGACCCGCAGGGGTTGGGTCATCATACGCAAGGCATCCTGTTCCATTTCATCCAGCGACAAAATATAAGCTTTGATGATCTTTTCGCCACGCATTTTAAGGTATCTAATATCAGACTCATCATGAGGATGCAGTCTTTCCATCAGCATGGGCAAATTCTTGTTAAACAGTTCTTGCAGATCGGGTAAAACCACAAACATAGGATCATTTACTAAGTATCGTTCTCCCAGGGGCAGCAAACGAGTAATGCTAATCATTCCGGGAACTATGTTTTCATGGACTCGGTTCCCAAACCGGCCATAAACTTCAAAGCGTTCTTCGCTAAAAATGTCCTCAAAGATCAAGGAATTACTACCATGGGGAAATACACGATAGGCCCCCACCGAACTCATCATTACATTGAAGGAAGCCGCCTTTAAGTAAGGCGGGAAACGACGCGCCTGGCTTTCCCAAAAAAGGTTGGCTATGGAGGTATGGTTACAGTTGATGTCATCCATGCAATAGTGAGCTCTAAAGAACTGTTCATAAACACGTCGAGTCGGTTCATCCCAAAAACGCCCCGTGGTGTTGACCAGTTCGTAATACTCCTGGCGGGAGTCATCTTCGCAACGGTTCCAGACCGGTTTGACCCCATAGGCAAACATCTGCAGATGCTGCTGCACTTCCTCATAAGCCCCTACTTTTTCGCGTTCATCTAATTCTCCCCAGGAAGGATAGGTGACGATTTCCCCAGAGAAATCCAATGGGTAGCGTTGAAAATGCCGCTCTACTAATTGGGTATGTTTGCTGATCAAGCCGGTCGGTAAACCATAACGCTTAGCGGTTCGGGCGAAACTGACCCTCTTATCCGACAAGCGTAGGTAAGCGTGTTCCAAAGCAGCCAGCCAGCTTCGCACTTTGGATATGCGAGGTTGATAGATGCTGGAGAATTCATTCCACATGAAGAGGATCCAGGCCAGCGCAGTATAATCACGGCTACGGCTGTACAGATCAAAAGCTGCCACAGCCACCTGGCGCAGTTCTTCATTAGGCCAATTATAGGCGGTGATGTATGAACTCAGTTCCTGACGATCGCGATGCTTGCTTACCTTTATAGCAAGCGCTTCCGGCTGCATAAGTTCTCGCTGCAAGCGATCCTTATCCAGGTTCATTTTGGTTCTAATCACGGCAGTGGGAAAGTAGTATTCCCCCTGGCTCTTAGCCAGTAGTTCGTAAGTCTCCATGTCATTGAGAAGTGCTTCTAACAAAACGCGCCCCCGCACATCCTGTATAGCCTGGAGCGGAGTCATTTCTTCCAGTTCTAGATGGGCCGTCGACAGCCACTCTTCCAGATATTTATCATGCATTATTTCTGCTAAGATCTCTTCAGCCTCTTCTTCACTGAAAAAGTCGTAGCCTTCTACCCAGCGATAAGGTGCATGCAATTGGCTTCTCTCCATCACCCCTTTTAGCATTTGGGTAGCCCAGTTCAAATCGTTGTTATCCTCAGCCGCTACTATGATACCGGCACTGCCTAAATAGAGGCGGCGCAACAAGCCGTACCCCTCACCCCAGGTAAATTTGAGCCATCTCTCATTACGTTCCAGAAGATGAAATTCTCCGCCGGTCTGCAGGTTTCCCCACATAATCTGGCGGTCGATTTCATCCAGATGCAGCGTTCTTGATTTCATGCGAGATTTTTTTATCCCCTTGGTAAGATCTATTACCAGTCCGCATAGAACCTCAGCATGTTCTTTCAAAAACACCCGCGGATCATCGATTCCTTCAAATATCCGTAGCGAGTTTACTTCTTCTAAAAGATAGTTTTTGTGTTTAGAATAAACCAGGAAAGGACGGCCTAACATCATGGGTGTCTTGGCTACCTGTACGATCCTGGTCAACAGTAGCATACCTTCTTCAACCATGCGGGTATGAGATCCGAAATCCCGTTCTACTACGTACTGATTGTGGCAAAATATATCCCGGATACAAACAGCATTGTTTTTTATCCACTGAACCTGATAAATGGAAATATAGGAGTTTCTAAGGGCAGTAAAGGTTGGATGGACGTATTCCTCTAGTTCGTCAGCTTTTTCGGCCATGTAGAAATCTATGATAGGTGAGACATCTCGATGAAAGCGATAATCCACTACATACCAATTCCAGAAAAGATTAGCAAACCCGCTCTCTATTTCCTGAGACTGGGAGTAGGAGGTAAAGCAAGCCTTGCCGGCCGCTTCCCAATTGTAAAAGTAGCGACGAGCATAGGCAATCAAGTCTGATAGCGATGCTTCCAGATGAATTCCGTAGTTTTCCTTTTTTGCTCGTGGAAAGTGAATCACCAGACATCCGCTGTTCGCACCGCAGCATTCCTCGAAAGTCTTACCGCTTCCACAGGTGCACAGAGTCTGGTGATTTTGTAAATTGGCCATGCCGTATCCCCCCGGTACAGGCTTGCATCCTTGTGGATGCTCAGGCAATCTCCAACCACACAGCTGTTATATTACCACAAAATTATTACGCCATGTAATTTCTATTCAAGTATATCATAACAAATATTTCTACTAATCGCGAATTAATTTTCTGACTTTTTGTTTAAAAATAATATCTTACGCAAAAGACGAGGCTTTTTTCTTGATACACTGCCAGATATTTAGTCTTTGAGCATGGTTCGATAAAGACTTGAGGAGAGATAACCGCTCTGGGGATCCCATTCTCTTAGTTGCTGCAAGACCTCCTGAGCTAGTTGGGAACGATCAGTAAAATGGTAGGTACAGGCCAAATAGTAAAGACTGTCATCAAAATAATTAGAGGCGGGGAACCTGTCCAGGTAGAGCAGATAATATTTTTCAGCCTGGTCATAATCTTTTTGTAGGTAATAGGTGCGGGCCAGATAATATAGGCCTTCCCGGTTTAAGTAGCTGCCGGTCTGCATGGACACCACCACTCCCAGATTGCTGGCCGCGTTTTTCCAGTCCTCAGCCTGATAAGCATTGTAACCAGCCCGATAGTAATGCTCTTCCTGCTCTACGTCATAATGGGAACCTTCCATGGATAGTTCCTCAACTGCCGCTATTGAAACAGATTCAATAGCAGGCTCCTTTGGTTCCTCAACCAGGGCAGTCAACTGTTGAATGCGCTGCTGCAAAGATGCAGTATTTGCCGCACTTTCCCGGTAATTATTGAGCAGGGTATTAGTCTGCATCAGCAGGGCCAGACACAATATGCCTGTAAGTATAAGCAGGCGGCGACGGGTAAAAAACGGACGCGAAATGGGCTTAGGGGACTCTTCTTCTTTTATGAACTTAATTGATCGACGCTCCGGCAAAGATAAGTAGTCCTGCAAAGAGCTGTTGCTCTTGTCAAGCTCCAGCCCCTTCCGCCAGATATGGTGCGCTTCGTCACGATCACCTTCCGCCAGGCAGCTTAGCCCCAACACCTTATATAAGGAAACAAATTCATCATGTTCTTCCATAAGCTGACGTAACATTGCCTGCGCCTCGGAAAACTTCTTCTTTTCCAGCGTAGCCAATGCCAGGTTATATCTCTTTTGCCAGGATCTAAAAGCCGGTTGCCGCACCGCATTTAAATTGGATTTAGCTACCTCATTGCCAGGATCGATTTGCAGTGATTCCTGCCAACATCGCTCGGCCCTTTCAAATTCCCCCAGTATCTGATAGCACCGGCCGGTCATATTTAGTACCAGGCTATTATCAGGCCTGACTTGATAGGCCTTTATCAGCATCTCAAGAGCCCCGCTAATATCGTGCAGCTGAAGCTTGGTGGCGGCGGCAGTGAGTAAATCGTCGACCTGACTGGTATCTAACGGTTTCATAAGACAATACCACACCCTCAATAATTATTTTGCTTCTACAATTCGCCATCCGCAAGAATATTCCTCCCATTTATTGGAATTTATTATATTTAATGTCACGTTCGGCAGATAATACTCCCCCCGTTAATTGATCAGTTCCCGGAAAAGAGCCATATACTGTTAACAAAAATGCGAGGTATAGATCCATGATATATGCCAGTCGTTACTTGCGACTGATGTCAGAACCTATGGATGGTCCAGACATTGCGTTAGTGCAGCAAATCTTACAGGAGATTGGTTTGTTTGGCGGAGAAATCAATGGGCGCTTTGATCTGGCCTGTGAGCAAGCGGTGCGAAGCTATCAGGAGCGGGAAGGCCTTCAGGCAGATGGGGTGGTGGGGGTAAACACTTGGAGCCGACTGCTCGCCAGCCCCAGCAGCCCTACACTTGACCCAGCAATTCTACAGCCACCAGGAGTCCTGATCACCATTAATCTTGATAAACGCAGATTGCACTTCAGTTATCCTGGGCGGAAAACCAAGACTTATCCCGTCGCTATTGGTAAACCATCTACACCTACACCACTGGGCAACTGGACCATTGTCTCTAAGGCCTTAAATCCCGGAGGTCCATTTGGAGCCCGCTGGATGCGCCTTAGTGTTCCCTGGGGCGGCTATGGCATTCATGGCACCAATAATCCCAAATCGATCGGTAAAAAGATCAGCCATGGCTGCGTTCGTTTATATAATGAACATGTCATTGAGATCTTCGCTGAGACTCCGGTGGGTACACCGGTAGTTATTATGGGCAAGGCCTATTCCGGAAGGATACTGAAAAAAGGAGATAAGGGCAGTGATGTGCGCTTCGTCCAGAGCATTCTGAAGGAACTAGGTTACTACAAGTACAAGTTAGATTCCTACTTCGGTCAGCGTACCGAAGAAGCGGTGATCGCTTTCCAAGGGGCGGAAGGGATCCTGGTAGATGGTGTAGTGGGCCCGGAAACACTACATGCCCTGCAGCGAGCCCGTGATATCAAACGAGGTAATTCCGAGCCCTAATCCTGTTCGAAGATCCGAATGGCCTGTAGCGGGCAGCTGTCAGCACATTCACCACAACCTGTACAGACTTCCGGATCAATTTTATATATGCCCATTCCGATCGCATTGACTGGACATACGTCGGCACACAAACCGCAGGGAACACATTCTTGGGCAACAATAATGTATATCATGGTCAATTCCTGCTCAAAGTTGCGAAGAGATCAGCAGTCGTTGAATATGGTTAGTACCTTCAATGGTAGAGAGGACCCGAGCATCGCGAACTAACTGCTCGATCATGGTACCGTGCAAATATCCACGCGCACCTAAAATGTCCGCCGCAGAGCAGGTCACCCGTTGAGCCATGCTGCTGGAAGCAAGTTTAGCCATGGCCGAGGCCACACTGTAATCCCCTCCTCGATCGATAAGCCAGCAGGCTTTCCAGGTCATCAACCGAGCCATTTCAATGTCAGTAGCCATATCAGCCAGCGCAAAAGCTACCGCCTGATGCTTCTTAATAGGAGTTCCAGATTGCCGGCGGTTTTCAGCAAAATCTAGAGCCTGCTCCAGTGCCGCCCGGGCAATGCCTACTGCCACTGCACTCACCAGAGCGCGCCCTACATCAAAGGTCTGAGTCAGCAGCAAATACCCGCTGCCGGCTTCACGGCTTTTTACAACCTGTCGACCGATAATATGAACATTTTCAAACTTAACTCGCCCTACTGAGGTCAGATTGATACCAGAGGTTTGATACATTTCTTCTGTCACGACCCCATCGGCACTGCCTGGAACCAGGAATATGCGCAAAGAGGACTTTTTGCCACGGGTATCGATAGCCGCCACCACCGATATAAAACGGGCCATACCGGCATTGATCAAATAGTCCTTGCTGCCATTAAGCAAATAACCATCCGGGGTAGCCTCGGCATAACTGGCTATGTTATTGGGATCAGACCCCCCGGCAGACTCAGTTAAAGCAAAAGCTGCCGATCCGGCATGTGCCCCGGTCAGCAGAGGAAGGAATTCGCTCTTCTGTTGCTCAGTTCCCGCTAAGAGAATCGGCTCGGCCGCATGCAGAGTAGCCGCCACAATAGCCGCCATCCCCGGCGATGCCGCCGCTAATTCTTCCACTACCAGGGCAGTGGAAAACAGATCCAAACCCAGCCCGCCGTATTCCTGAGGAACGTTAGGACAAAGCAGATTCATGCGCGCCAAAGATAGAAGCATCTTCTCTTTATATTTGCTGCTATCCTTTAATGCAAATGGTTTGATGTCCCGATCAGCCATCCCCTGTACTGACTCGATCAACTCATACTGCTCCCTGGTTAATGACAGATCCATTTTATGCCCTCCCCGACCTTCTCCACTCCAGATAGCGGACGTAGTTCATAACTTCACTGATTTCCTCATCAGTCAGCTTGTTGAGCTGATTCATTATATGAACAAAGCTCTGATTGCGATCAGGCACAAATGGTGGGTGCTGACTATGACCCAGTGTTTCCACAAAGTACTCCAAGGGCTTCTCCAGGATTTCAGCCATCTTCTCCAACTGAGACAGGTAAAGACGACGCTTGCCTTTCTCATAGTTGGAAAGAGCTGACTGAGAACAGCCTATTAATCGGGCCAGCTGTTCCTGGCTCAGGCCCTTTTCCTCCCGGGCAGATTGTATTTTTATGCCGATATCACGAAAACTCATAACTTTGATTCCTCCGTAATTATTGTATTACAAAATGTGGTCTGGCCACAAATCGTCTGCTACAAAGTAGCTTTTATGAGCGGTCTTTATTTTTTACTATAGTTAGGCTAAACTTGGGTAAAACCGGGTAAGGGAGCCAAAAAATGAAGTACCGCATCATTTCCGTGGGCAAACTACGTGAACAATTCTATGTTGAGGGCATCAATGAATACTTGAAGCGTTTGCGACCCTACAGTAATGTAGAGATGGTTGATGGGTTAGAGGAAAAGACCAACCCCAAAGCTGGAGATAAGGAGATACAGAGAGTTCTGCACAAGGAGGGAGAGCGCATCCTGGCTCTGCTATCATCTGATGAGTTAGTGGTAGCTTTAGACAGCCACGGTAAGATGTTGACATCCAAGAATTTGGCAGCGCAAATCGAAAAGTGGAATGTCACCGGTCTACCCCGCGTCAATCTAGTGGTAGGCGGTTCGCATGGTCTGTCTCCCGAAGTCAAGCAAAGGGCTGATTTCACCCTCTCCTTTTCCCCCCTCACTTTCCCCCACCAGATGGCTGTATTGATTTTGGCCGAACAGTTATACCGCTCATTCAAGATCATCAAAGGCGAACCGTATCACAAGTGAGTGGTGGTCTAGCAAAGATAACGTAATTGGCGGGCTTCAATCGGCCAGTATAACGCATCCCGGGTTACGCCGAATAAAACCGTAGACATAGTCCGGATTCGTTCCGGTGCTAACAAAACCATGCTTGTCCATGGGAGTCCCACTCTGGCTGACAATGAAAAAAGAAATCGCACCTCCCGCAGATCTCCGGAGGCCATGCGT
>CAZTZX010000035.1:0-12195 GCA_964618175.1 uncultured Syntrophomonas sp.
TTTGACCATGCCTAACTGCAGCAGGCGAATTATCTGCCGAGGTGGATAATCCATGGCAAAGGCCGCCGGGCATCCTGCCGTACATTTACCACATTGATAGCAAAGGTTCACATTAGTTCCGGCGTCCGCTTCCAGCCTGCCGATTAGATCCTGATCTTCTGCGCAGACAGGAATTAGCTTTACAGCTTTTTCCACGATACTAAGCCCCTTTCCTGAGACGGAATGATTTATGATACCGGCAGCCCAGAATAATACTAGGATGCCACAAATAACCCGCATATTTCTACCAGGTTGCCACAGATAACCTGTATATTTCAAATATTCGACATTTTCATCCCTGCTCATAATACCCGAGTTTTCGTCATTTGACAATACAAGTTGAACACTTTTAAATGTTTCTAAAGAGTGATTCCATTAGGAAACACTTATGATAATTGCCTAACCACAAACAACATTAAACCTCATTATTTCAGGGATTGAGATTATATCATTATAAAACAAATGTGACACAATTGTTGTTAACATTTTATACTAATCTTCCATTTAATCCGCATAGCATTTATTTATGTTGTTAATTGGCCCTCTTTATAGCGTGATTTTCGCCCAAATAGTAGAAAATCTTGGTTGATCCTGGTAAGCTAATAAGATAACCACGTGAAGGTGAAGGAGTCCTTATGCTGACAATTGTATCAGCGCATGATTTTGTAACACTGCTTACCTGTGTTACAGGAGTGAGTATAGCTGTTTTAGCTGTACTGCGCTTAGGTATGCGCTTCGCTCGTCTTGATAACCGGGTTGAACATATTTATATAATTATTCTCGGTATAACCACTTCTTTCTGGGGCTTGACGGCCTTGGTTGATGACATCATGACGATTTTGCCGATATGGGAATGGTCATCTCTGCTATTGTTGCTTCTTAGCATCAGTTGGAGCACCATTTATGTCAGTACGAAAGTTATATCGTCCTTGGAAAATAACCGCGCCGTGCTCATTATTCCGGCGCTTTTGTTAATCATTCTTTTCAGTGTATTATCCCTCTCCAAAGGGGGAGAGCCCCTTTGGGCTCTGGTCACTTCCCTGACGGTGGGGCTGATATTTATTGGCAACGCCATTTTATTGACTAAAGCAGCTTTCACCATACAGGATGGATTATTCAAATTGGCTGCCTTATCTCTGTCGTTATTAGCTATTAGTTATCTTGCCGCGAGTATATTGGGGTCAGGGCCGTCCAGCTACTGGCAACTGATCAATATGGCGAGTTTGCTGCTTTTTGTGTTAACCATGGGGCTATTAGCACTGGACAATGCCTACCTGCAATCCATGTACTTTATGAATCGAAAAATAGAAAAAACTCGCCAGGAGTTGGATGCCCAAACCGAAAATATAGAAGACGTGGTCATTTCCCTGGCACGTACTATAGATGCTAAAGATAAATATACTGAAGGTCACACGGAAAGAGTTAGCCAGTATGCGGTCTTTCTGGGAGAGAGACTGGGGCTTTCCGAACGCAACCTGGAGATACTGCGTATCGGCGCATTGATCCACGATCTAGGCAAGATTGGCATCGACTTAAATATATTGAACAAGCCGGGAGAGCTGACGAAAGACGAGTTTGAACAAATTAAGCTCCATCCCGCTCTCGGCCAACAGATCTGTTCCCCCTTAAAAGCACTTCAAGAAGTAGGCGATATCATCCGGCACCATCACGAAAAACTGAATGGTTCCGGATATCCGGATGGTTTGCGGGATGAGCAGATATCGCAAAACGCGCGTATTGTAGCTATTGCGGATATTTTTGATGCGCTGACCACCGAACGCTCCTACCGTGCAGCCCTATCGGTGGAAGAAGCCATAAGCATGATAAAGGAGGGGGCTGACCAAGGCGAATTGGACAGCCACCTCGTACAAGAATTCGAGGGTTTACTCTATGATCTAGGGGTTGCTATTTAATGCTGGTAATGTTTAGAGCAACCGATAAGGGAGCATTTGCGCTTCATAGAGTGCTTGGCTGAAACCACGCGCTTGTTTGGCATCACCGATCACAAATACTTGATCAGGTAAAATCTCAGGATCCAAATCCGGTACCACAGAACGGTTACCTACCGCCCATACCACCTGGTCATATGAAGCCAAACTGGTCTCATTAGTATCCAAATGGCACAGAGTCGCGGTTTCATTATCAGCCGATTCCAGTATCGTCATTTTACAGAGTTTCACTTCCCTATGTTTAAGTAGGGCTAACATCTCCAGGCGCGACATGTTCTCCATATCAGCAGCGATGACTTTCCTTCTTTCTACCACAGTCACTTGATTATCTTCCGACAACAAATCAGCTACCTCACAACCGGTGCTGCCGCCTCCTACTATGATGATGCGCTGGTTTTGCCATTTAACCTCGCTGGCCAGTATTTCAGCCGCACTATAAAAAACCTTTATCCCTGGGCAATCTGGAATTATAGGTTCGGAACCGGTAGCCACCACCAGCACATCCGGCTTCACCTCAGTCAGCAACTTTTTGTTCAGAGTGGTGTTTAAGCGGACTTCCACTGAGGAATCATTAACTTCATCGATCAAATACTGTTGCAGCCTGGCTATCGGTGATTTACCAGGTGGTTTTTGCGCTATCAGCATCTGGCCTCCCAACTGTTCTCTGGCTTCAGCCAGCACCACGCGGCTCCCGAGATTAGCAAAGCTCAGCGCGGCCTGCAGGCCGGCCGGACCTGCGCCCGCTACTAAAACCGTATTGTTAAGCGCAGCAACTGGACGAAGCAGTCGTTCTTCTCGTCCGGTTTTAGGATTGACCGCACAGCGGATATGACGTCCATTATTTATAGTCTCAAAACAAGTATTACACGTGATACAGGGTCGTATTTTTTCGGAATGCCCCTTAATGGCCTGATTGGCCCAGTCGGGGTCAGCCAGCATACCGCGGCCGATCCAGACCAAATCTATATCTCCATCGGCAATCAGCTGGGCAGCCATTTCCGGTTGGCGGATAACGCCGCCCCCAACTACTGGAATACTCACTCTGGATTTGACCTGTTTGATCATCTCCATTCTCCAGCCTTCCTGGAATGAAGATGTCTCTATGGAAGTCTGGCCAGATTCATAGATACCACAGGAGGCATTCAGAAGGTCTGCTCCATATTGCTCAATTAACTGGGCTATTTGCAGGCCCTCTTCTAAATCCAATCCACCGGGGACAAAGTCGGAGAAGTTAAAGCGAACCCCCAAGATCAAATCAGAAGCTCGAGTTTTTATGCCTTCCATGATCTCCTTCAAAAGGCGCAGGCGATTTTCCAAACTGCCTCCATACTCATCATCCCGTAAATTGGTATAGGGTGATATAAATTGACTTAATAAATAGCCGTGGGCAGCATGAAGTTCAACTCCGTCAAATCCCGCTCGTTCAGCTATGACAGCGGACTTAACAAAACGCTTGCGAATCGAGCCAATTTCTTCACGGCTCAATTGACGCGGTTCCGCACGCATAAAACGGCAGGCTTTGGGTGAAGGTGCTACCGGCTGCAGTCCCGTCACAACTGGTGCGGTCTGCCGACCAGCATGATGGAGTTGCACCAGAGCCAAGCAGTTGTAGGATTGGATAGTTTCCGCCAGCTCGGCTAGACCAGGCAACATCTCCAGACGGTCAATACACAGCTGGGTAAGACTGGCTCTCCCTTCCGGGCTGTCTACACAGGCTATCTCTACAATTATTGCTCCAGCTCCCCCGCGGGCTCGTTCTTCGTAATAACGCAGTTGTGCCGGGGTAACTTCCCCCTGGGCTGATGCTAAACCAGTCCCCATAGCCGGCATAACGATACGATTCTTGATGCTCTTGTTCCCCAATTGCAGGGGTGTTCCCAGAATGTTGTGGCTGTTCAAGCGTCTTCCTCCTAACAATTTTTTTACCTACATTTCCCAGAATAATAAAAGCTAGTGGCAACCATACTAGAATTAGAAACCAGTGATACAGCAGGTTTTATTAAAAACCTAAGTCCCTTCTAAAGAAGGATAAATCTTAAGTTTTAATTCTAACCGCCCTATCGGGTTATGTATCACTGGTTTCACTTATTCATCAGGATTTTTAGTATTAGTTAGTCCCCCGCGAAGGTTTTCGCCTCTGTTTCTCATCAGATGTAGCGAATTCTGCTGGAGCGGGGGGCTGACTTTTTATTATGTACAAACACCATAAAAAAGATTGCGAACAATAGCGGCATAGCCAGCAAAGCATAATAATAAAGAGGATATCCGGCTATAACCCCATTCAACAGCGACAATAGAGGTACTACCGGCGTAAACCAGAATTCCAGTAGGAAAAAAGCATAGTCTTTTAATCCCAGCCATGACCAGGGAGTTAGACTTACCAAAGCCAAAACAAAGCCGGGCGCTTGCCAAATAAAAAATGACCCCCAGCTCAGGCACTTAGAGCTTCTGCGCAAAGATCGGACTTCAGCCGCAATAATCACTAAATACATAATTGACAGTATCAAATCTAATCCGGGCCAAGACATAGCTAACCAAATAGCCAGCCAGGCAAAGATATGGATGAAATATAGGCGTAAGATAATTATAGTCATGGCACACTTTTCTCCCGTATTACCTCCACCCAGGGACTGTTATAAAAATCATCCGGGGAGATCCAGATATCGCCTTGGGTTTCCAAATCAATGCCCTGCTGCCGATAGGCTTCCCACAATATCTTGGTACAATTCCATATCCGCTCTCCCGGCTTAAAAGCTACCGGATAAAACAATTCCCCCAAGTGGCTCTTGGCATGATCCACTGCTGCTTGTTTTTTATCAGATGAGGCTTTGATTCGTAGCAGACTGATTTCGCTGTAGCTCCAAAAATGCTCCACCGACTGCTGGGTAATGCCTAAATCAACATATCCTTCAATAACCTGTCCATCTCCAATATAAATGGCGGCATGAGAAAACCTGCCATAGGCACATTGGGGATAACCGCCCAGGATAATATCACCCGCTTCTAGATCAGATAGATCTATCATATTGCCGTAGTTTCCAACCAATCCGTAGCCGATGCTGCCCTGTAGCGCATTACTTAAATAAGTATAGGTAATTGAATCCCGATCATTAAGAGAATCCTGGTTTTGAAAATATATCGCTACCAACAGCAGCAAGGTTATCAGGGTAAAAAACCATAAATGCCAATTTCTACGCATCATAATAACCTGCCCTAAAAAATGTTTGTTTTCCAAAACTGCACGGAATGAGAATCTTGGCTCTGTCATTGCACCCTTCGGGTACTCCCCATGTTCGCTATCGCTCGCGCTTAATGTTGCGAGGCGCTTAGCGCGTGCAAATTCTGAGACGAAGTCGAAGAATCTTTTCTAGTACTAGATGGGGAAGATCCTTCGGTAGTTCCTCCCTTTAGGATGACTATACAGGACTTTTTCTTATTGTCCGTATTGTACCATAATTCGCAACTGACCTACTAAAACCCAGTACTGTTAATATTTTATGAGGCCAAAACTGAACCATCCGGGAAAAACTCTATATAATAGTAGGTGAGGTGAATTAAAATGGTTACACCACCAGTATCAAACCTACTACGGGATGAGTTTCGCATGTTGGTTGATCACCTGGAAGGGCAAAAAATTAGTCAGATACTGTCATTCACCGAACAATCCCTGGCTTTATTATTGGAAAACAACTTGGTGGTCGTATTTTCGAATCTGGAAGATGAACTAATCGTTGATTTAGAAAAATTGTAAGAACTTTTTAGGAGATGTGGTTATGAAAAAGCTAACTTTGCTGATTTTATTATTTATGCTGTTTATCTTTAGCGGCTGTGACCAAACCAGCCAGGTCGACCCTGATCTCAATCAAATTCCTGATCAAACTGCAAAAGAACCAGCTCCTCAGGAACCAGCGACAGAGACACCAGCTGCCCCAGTGACGGTTCCTCCTGCTGAGACTACTCCCCCTCAACCCAATGCCGTAAATACTGGGCCCACCACCGGCCAAACTGATGCTGTACCGACAGATTCGAAATCCTGGTACTTTAAACCTAACCTGGATCATCAGACTCCGCAAATTGATGCCCAGGTTCAACAGATGTCAACCGATGGTACTTTCTATTATACCCTGCCTCAGAACGCTCCACAGGTATACCTGACCTTTGACGAAGGCTATGAACTAGGCTTTACCGGTCAAATCCTGGACACTCTGAAGCAGTACCAAGTTCCGGCGGTTTTCTTCATCACCGGTCATTATCTTACCAGTCAGCCGGATCTGGTTAGCCGCATGGTGGCTGAAGGGCATCAGGTAGCCAATCATACCTATAATCATCCTGATCTGTCTAAGGTGTCCCCAGAACGCTTTGAACAGGAACTTAAACAGTTGGAAGAGGAATTTACCTCCCTGACCGGCTCAACTATGGCTACCTTTTTACGGCCCCCCATGGGCAATTATTCCATGGCCACACTACAATGGGCTAAAGAGCGCAATTATACTACGGTTTTTTGGAGCATGGCTTTTCACGATTGGGATCCCAATGATCAACCCGGCGCTGACTTTTCCCACCAATACGTAGTAGAGCATATTCATCCCGGTGCCATTATCCTGCTACATGCTGTTTCCGAAAGCAACACCCAGGCTCTGCCTGAAATAATAGAGGATGTTCGAAAAGCCGGCTATGAGTTTGCTCCCCTACCGCAATAGTCTTTGCGGTCTGACCCTGGTTAAGATAAAATAATTGTAAATGTAATAGGGTCGGGCTATGAGAAAATTATTGCGAAAACTGGAACATAAGACCTCCTTACAGGCTGATGAATTTGACCAGCTGCTGGGTTATATTGATCAACTCCGTCAGAACACGCCTGAATCCTACACTTTGTTATGTCAGCAGTACGGCGGGGTTTTATTTGAACAATATGCAATTTATTTGCCCCGCTTTCCGGCTGGCCTGGATCAATTGATCGAGTTTATGGTACGCGACCCATCGGCCCGCAGAGCGCTAGCTGCTCTTCCAGCTACGCTGGCCTGCTTTCCGCCCGCTTTGCATCCCTATTTGTTGGACAGGCTTCAGCATGATCCCCGCTCACTGCAATCGCTCGAAATACCTGATATGATAGCCGTCGGTAACAGCTCTTCTTTGCCCGAACCCCGGGAACAACCCATCGTCTGTAAGTTCGAAGCTGCCAATAGCAACAAAGAAGCTGGTCTTAAAGCTCATTTTGATCGTTTAAGCCGCTTTACTTTTGTATCGCGTCTGCAGAGCTATCGTTTCTTGACCCGACACAAAGCTAATCGTGACCGCATTGAAGTCGTGGATGGCCAATGTCTGGGAGGAATTTTTACCAATAAGGAGAAATCCATTTACTATTACATCTTCCTCACCGAAGATGATTTGGATAAAGCCCATCTAGCCTGCCAGACCTTAAACTCTGCCCTGTACGCAGGTAGAAAAGGGAGCTGATTCTTATGGATTTTATGCAATCATTCCGCCAGGCCAAGTCCCAAGCTAACCTGTTCGATTTCTGGCAGCAGGAAGCTGGACTGCGCCTACAGCTGCGCGAGCAAGAGGATAGCGAAATCTCTCCTGCTCAGAATGGGGATGAGCTGGATTTTTTGTTACGGTCTCTCTATTTCGGTGGCCGTCCTGATGATTTTTTTACCCAGTTGAAGGCTGCTTTAAGCAGTGCATCTTCTTTGCAGTGGTGGAAGTCCAGTCCACCCTGGCTGAAAAGCGAGTTCTTTTCCTTTCTGAGCCTTCACCTGGCTGCTGAAACAGGCAAATCCCTGCAATTCCTGATACACCTTTATGAACCAGACTTAAATCATTATTATACTCAATTGCTGTCACAACTCACTCTCAACCAATGTCGCTATCTTTTGTCCAAAACTGCTAATGCGTCACTGCGTTCTCTATTGAAGACCCGGGAAAGAGATATTCTGACCCAGCAGGAGAACCGCTATTACGGCCTATTACGCCAGCAGGATTTTAATGAGGATAGCTTAGCCGCCCAGCTGGATAAACCGCACCTGATTAAGTCGGCTTTACTTCAACTGGATCGAACCAACCCGCAGCACTATACTGACCCTTATGGTACCGATCGGGGGCGCGCACTGCTGGATGCAGTGGATAAGGTTTATCAAGGCGGGCTCATTCAAGATGCTTTGCTACTGATGGAGCAAATATATCGAACCTTGCAAAGCCAGCATCGTCTGCAGGAGATGCTGGGCGATCAGCGGCTGGGACCTAAATTGACTCGTCTGGTCAGTAAAATTGTCGGAACCCAGGTCTTGCTTAGCGGCGAACTACGTTTATCTGACCAAGCAGCTCAGTTTTATAAGCAGTATTTTCCTATCCTGGAAGCGGAACAGAGTCTGCTCGGCATGCTAAGCCTTTATGAAGCCCTGCTTTCTTCCCCCGTTCAGGCGGCTTCTCTCCCCTGGGAGATCTTAGCCCGCTATGAAGACATTCAGCAGCTATTTGCTGAAGACATCTGGCCTGAACTGGGATCCCCGGAGTCTGTACCTGATGCCGGCAAAAGCTTGCTAGAGGTGGTTGCCAGTTTACTAAGCTCGACACCCTATGCCGCTTTTATCATTATGGAATTATCGCGAATCATGGCGGAGCACTCGCTTATTCACCTAGATAAACAGTATCGTCAACAACTGCTGATTTATTACCTGACTCTGTGGAAGTGGGTTCCATCACAACTGTTTATGAATGCCGGTGTCATGAACGATCTGGCTCACTGGTCCAATAATTCCTTGCGTCAAGAAGCCGAGCGCATTATGAGCTTATCTGAGCCTGGTAAACCGGCTAGCCTGCTCACTGACTTGCAGAAGCGTCCTGACCTTTATCGGGGCGGTGCTGAGCCAATACGCAGTCAAGCCTTATATGGGTATTTATTGGGGGTACTGGAATGACACTTACTGAACAGCAACTAAGCAGTATAATTAATGATCAACTTCAGAACGTGTTGCAGGAACTGAATCAATCGCTGACCCAGTTGGTCGGCAGGGAATCTGCCTCACTGGCATCTATTGATGACCGCTACTTGCTGGCCGTTAACAGTTTTTACTATCAGTCTTTCAGTGATCATTATTTTCCGGCTTTTCGCCAGAGTCTACAGGAAGATATTGCCCATCTGCTCAGCCTGGCTCATGACGAAGCTGCCCTTAGTCGGGATATTATGGCCAATATTCAACGCTATGCCCGTTTGTACAACCAGGTAAAAACCATTCACAACCGCTTAACTGCTACTCGCGAAGAGAGTCAATTGAAAATCTTGGAGGTCACCCGCGACCGCAGCCAGCATTTATCCGAGCTATTGTATCCATTAAAAACCCTTTTAGATAGGGTCAGTCTTTTCCAGGGAATGCTAGAGACTATTCAAGAATTTATGCAGGATGAAGAACTATTGCGTTTGGCCAGGATCTCCCCGGATCATATCATTTTTCTGGAACAGGTTATTGCCCTGGATCTTGGCCAACCAGCGGTTTCGCAAGAGTTGAACCATGTACTGTCACACCTGCATCACAGTAGGAATATACTGCGTTCTTTGTCTGAACCCCCCTGGAATCAGGAGGCGGCCAGAGATACCATCCTCAATATGGTTGCAGCTACTGAAAAAGTATTGACTCGCCAGGCGCCTCAGTCACTGCGTTCTTTCTACAAAGGCCAGTTTAAGCGCCAGTATCTCATGTACACCTCTCTCATGGAAGCCGGAATCGACCGCAATAATGTCAAGCAAGTCCAGGAGATGGCCCGTCAGTTTGAAGCCTGGATGGAGCGCCTGGTTGTTGTATTGGATCGCGGAGTTCGTTTCGCCAGTCGGCACGGAACAGAATTGCTGCGCAGTGCTCACTATATGAGCGGTCTCCCCGCTATTCAAATCGACCGCATGCACAAAGAAACCCAGGATATTTTGCAAGATATGAAACAGTTGGTAGATGATTTGTCTTCCAGCTATGATGCCGATGTTTCATATTTCCTGGAACGCTCTGGTGAGACGGTCAAAGAATCGCTAGCCCGTCTGGAACCTTATAAGGAATCCCCCGCATTGCGTTTGCCGCCTTTAGCACTACATTTTGAAAGAGTTCTGCTGGAGCTATCCTTCTTAAAAGCGCAAACCGAAATGCTTACTCATAAACAATTTCATTCTGGTCAAATCTTGGAACAGTATTTACAGGTATATAATATGATCCAATCCTACCTGGAGATGTTGGCCAACATAAAAGTTGACCTGGAGCGTCTTTTAGCGCCTCGCAATATCAGTCGTTTTTGGAAAAACCACGGAGTGCGAATCGAGCGCATCTACTTGGAAAAGGGGCACCCTTTCCCAGACGAATATCTGCACTTGTTGGAAGAACATAATGTGGACATCCGTCCGGGAGATCATGAATATCCGGCAGTTCTGTATGAAGAAGGGGATCTATTTATAATCAGGGTCGATCAAAATACGGAATATGAAGTGCCACCTTTGATCATTGGCAGGAGAGAATAACTATGCATATTGGTATTGATTTAGGTTGCGAAGCCACCAAAATCGCTTATCGGCAAGATGGTAGATGGCAGTATCAGATCATGCCGCCCTTTTCCCTCCCCAAGGAACCAGGAAATAGTGCCGATGAGGACTCTCTGGTCAACTACCTGGCCAGTTTATGTCCGCAGCAGATCAGTGATACTGTTACTTCGGTGATAATTTCCTACCCTAATTACTGGGGCATGAAGTATCGCCACCGTCTCTTTCAGTTAGCCGAGTCGGCCTTTAAAGGGATATCTTATGATCTGCTGCCCGGATCAATGGCCGCTTTATGGGGTAGCGACTCCACCTCCTCCTTATTAGGCGATTTACTGATTATAGATGGGCACGAGAGCCGGGCTGATTTCAGCTTACTAACCGTTGCTCAAGCTGGCCAGGATGTCTGCCTGGAGTGCCAACTACCCATGGATCATACTGAGAAATTAGGATCAACTTTACAAGATTTTATAAATACCGAATTGCGGCGACGGGCTGAACAGCTGGGGTTTTATGATTCCGGCCTTTGGACACTGGACGCCGTGATCATGATCGGCCCGGCAGCTTGGCTGGATGAGGCTGCTCCCATAGTCGAGAATTATTTTACCAGTGTCAAGCCAATACTTCCTGAAAAGGCTGAGTTTCAAGTAGCCCGGGGCCTGGCCCGCTGGGGAGAAATGAGCCTGGCCCGCCCCCGCTTGAGAATGATTTACCCCTTCCAATTTGCTCAGGAATTATCTAACTCCGACCAGGTAGGCAGTCGGGTCACCAATGTGCCCTTTGACACCGCTAACCTGGCTTTGGACTTGGCAGACCGTTATTTGATCACTACTCTGCTTTCGCAATCCAATTCCAATTTGTCCACTACTGACCAAGGTGTGCATTATCGTCTTTTTGAGGATTGTGACCATAGCTGCGACCTAGATGATTCGTTTTTAGAACCTGAACTGATCTGGGAATTTCACGGTAGCTGCGCCTCTACTCCTGATCCGCTGGGAGTCTATTTCAATACCCGAAAGTTTATTATTGAATCAGACTCTATTGGACAAATTAGTGGAGATACGCCTACACTCCCCGATTTAACGGGTGTTTACCATGAATCAGGACAGCGCCTGCTTACCATTCCATTTCTCCATCCCCAGCTCAAAACTGACTTGCGGATCCTGGTTGATCAGCCCGAAGAATATGATTTAGATACTCAGTTAGAATTGACTCGTTTGCGGCTTTTGACACTATTACAACTTACCTGATATTGAGTAATGAAAGGGGAACTAACATGCCTCAAGTTACTTTTGCACTGCACCCAGCAGCATCCAAGTATTTGATAGCTCAAGCAGTAGTCCGCCTTCCCCAGGTAAGGGAAGCTTTTAACAATGGTAGGATACTCATCGGCGCCGGTACTACTAATCTACTGGTAGCTGAAGAATTGCTACAGACCACTTTTGAGACCTATGAGCCTTACACTGCCGGTGTTATCACCCAGCGCGTTGCCTGTGCCACTGAGCTCACCCAGCGCAAAGGTTCCTGGTGTATAGAAAAGGGACAACTGCTAGATGAACCCTGGATCGATTTTCTGCAGCGCTTTGAACCGGGCGATATTTTTATTAAAGGGGCCAATGCCATTGATCCGTTGGGAAATGCTGCCGTTTTGTTAGGTGACGGCCAGGGAGGAACTATCGGTCAGGCCATCGGGGT
>CAZTZX010000035.1:12295-18520 GCA_964618175.1 uncultured Syntrophomonas sp.
AAAATTGTGCTTAATTATCCTCGGAACAACTCCCCAGCCACTTTCTATGCCTACTTCACCAAGGCATGCTATCCTTCCCCAGTCGATTATCAGAAGGGCGTTAAAACCGTGGTAGTGAAAATGGAAAGGCCTACTCCCAATGCTAAAATAGACCGGGCCGAATACCGGCGGGTAATCGATTCGGCCAAAGAAAAGACCGATTCTTATGAAGCAATACTGGTGGATCATAATGGTTTTGTAACTGAAGGGGGCCGTTCTAATCTATTTATGATCACAGGTGACCTGGTGGTAACTGCACCCGGGGATAGAGTATTGAAGGGCATTAACCGACAGATGGTAATGGTTGCCTGCCAGAATATCGGTCAAAGCGTGGTCGAAAAGGAAGTCAGCCTGGTAGAAATGCTGGCTATGGATGCCGTGTTCATCACCGGCACTTCTCCTCATGTATTGCCAGTCAGTCAGGTCGATGATAAACACTTCGATTCGCCCCACAACCAGATACTAAAAAACATTATGGCCGAGTTCGAAAAGATAATTGAAGAATATATTGAAACTAATGCCCCCGTGCAGTAGGAGATTCATGTTTACTAATCATTTCAAGAAAGGAATAGGTAATGAAAAACTTTCTTTTGACATTTGTGACGATCCTTATATTGTGCTATATCTTCTTTTTCTTTGGTGGAGCACTTATTTTTGAAAACTTCTGGGCACTCCTTGTTTTGGTCGCATTTATTATGGCTTTATTAACCACGGTGCTTATTCATCAAGAGATTAAAATCGAAGATTTAGAAGCACGAGTCAAAACACTTGAATCTCAAAGCGAACAATAAGATTAGGGTGCGACAGGGGATGGTGCTCGTTTTGTCACATTCTTCATGATTCGCAACGACACGGGTGTCGTTCCCTCTCGGTAAGGTGGTAGGGGGCGGTTTCCATGCCGCCCCGTATACGATCACCAGAGACCACTGTAAGAGTCAAACGGGCTGGCATGGAAACCAGCCCCTACAATTAGAGCGAAAGCAGATCCTCTCCCCTGTTACGCTAAATATAAATAATGCGACAAAACGAGCACCGTCCCCTGTCGCAAAATGCGTCAGAGGTGCATCGACAGCACCTCTGACTTTTTTAAGTAAACCTTTAAGTATTAGCAGAGCCAACTTTCAATAGTTGGCTGGCTTTTTCATAATCGCTGCTGGCCACCATGATTACCGGCCCGGTGCAGCCCATGCCAGAGCTGGCAAATATGCCTTCTTTCCACAGTATTTTTATGGCGTCATCTAGTTCCAATATGTCAATCCCGCTGATTTCACGATCAACGGTTTTGGCAGGCGGGCAGGTTATTTCTTCTTCCTGGGGAGTAGCAGTACTCTCCCGGCTAGTTATCCACCCGTATTTCTTAGCCTGATCAATTTCCTGTTGGACAAAACTTTGCCACTTGTTTTTCACCAGGTTAGCACAGTAAGTTATAGCCGAGCTAATTACTGGAGCACCGGAGGCACGCGAAATAATACAAATAAGCCGATTAAAGTCTTCGCCAATTCCCGGACCGTAACCGTATCCAACTGTTTCATACTGGCCGCCACTGTTGAAAGCACTGAACAATTTCATCAGTACATTGCCGGTCAGGGAATCGGTAACACACACATCAACATTTCCGGCGATCAAATCATTGCCTCTAAGCACTGCACCACCATCATCTCTGCCTGAGCTTCCCCAGGTCAACTGATAGCCGGCGGCCTGCATTTGTTGTAGATGCCTTTCCACCTGCCGAGCTCCTTCAACATTGAGTATGCCCACGCTTGGATTAGTCAATCCTTCGGTTCGGGCTACCGCTATGCCATAGACGGCACTTTTAACCATAGCCTGGACGCGGTTGGTATCTGCCGTACCAGTTGTCGAAGCAATGTACATCTCTTTCCCCTGCGCCGGGGTAATAATTTTACCTATGGTCGTGACCCCAATAGGAAATGGATAATGCATAGTTACCAGGCCATCAATTATCCCCTTTTGCAGTAACTGTTCACTGGTTTGTCTTATCGCCACTTCACTGGCGGCTTCATAAACGGTAAAATCCTGACTCTCACACTGACCAATTATTACTACCTTGAGGTCTTTATCAGCTTTTACTGCCTGTTGGACACCGCGGAGCATATCATGCGGGCTTACTTCTCCGCCTCCGACGGTTAAACCGATGGTGATACCTCTCTTTTCCGACTCCGTATCCTGTTGGGCAGCCGTTACCTGCGGCTTCAACTCTCCAGAATTCTTTTCTAAAATGATGCTTATACCGTCAAACAAATCGGTCATACGCCCCAAAAAGAGGCTGCCTTTGCCAATAATCATGGCTCGCTGCACTTGGCCGGCCTTAATATCAGCCAAAATATGACCAATGGCTGGTATTCCCGAGGGAATGTGTCCCTGGGTAGGGGCAAACCCGACCATTCCATGTTGAGCGCAAAAATCCAGGAGCTGCTGTTTCTCCAACTCGCCACGCTTGACGGCCATGGCACCGATCATCTTATAGTTGGCCAGAGGTACGTCACCAGCCCCGGCCGGAACAGTGATTTCCGGGTTTTGCAGTTCAGGTGCATAAATGTCTATATCACTGATGCGCAAGTTATTTCTTAGGAGCGGATCCACTACGATAGCTTGTATTACCGCCTGCGGTGCTGATCCGGAGCCAATTTTGTGCTGGCCGATTATATCAGTTCTTAAAACCGGGTTTACACCGTCGTTTTTACTGATCAGCAGAGCAAAGGCTCCCAGCATATCTTCCAGGACCGGGGTGCCTTTGGCGATATGATCCTTGCTGTTCAGGCCCAGTTTAGCCGATGATCCACCGGCAACTACTACCACATTTTTAAATATGCCGGATTGCACCAAGGAAGCCGCATTGACCAGACCATGGGCAGGACCTGCACAAAAGCCGCGCAGATCGATCCCGCTGGCATTTACAAGTCCAGCAGCTTCACCGATGGCTTTGGCCAAGTTGCCGCCTCCCCGCTGATTCATGTCTCCAATGGCTTCTTCGGAAGTTTCAATAATGTAATCGATATCAGCCGGGTCGATCTTATTGATCTGCAAAAGATTCTTTAGGGCTAAAACAGCGGAAGCTTTACTGACCAGGTTTTCCACTATTACATGGGCCTTCAAGTTGGGGTCATGCTCGTGGGCTTCTCGCACACAGCCAACTAAAACCCCCTGTTGGTATAATCCTTCCGCTCGGTTATATGCCACCAGCTTTTCAATATCTTCTAGCGCAGTTCCTTTTTCCAGTAGAGCTAACTCGCTGGCTGAGAACATCGCCTGACCTTCCAGATCCCTTTTCAGGCTCAGCGAAAACTGCTCTTCTAATTCCACCAGATTGAAGCGATCCACCAATTTTAGCAAGGCATAAAATTCCGCCTGGTCGACTATTTCCCCCAGTGGCCCCTGAGAGTTAGCGGTAATTTCCTGCTCGTACCAGGGGCGGGGAAGTTCCCGCAATTGTTCGGGGCTAAAGTTACCAATATACACCTGATTAGGCGGATACTTTACTGCATCTGCATAGGAACGCACATGCTGCGGTAACGATTGTAGATACTGCGAATCTGGATTAGTTATTCTTTCCATAGTTGGTGTAGTACCTTGCCAGTACAAAACATCGGGGGCATGTAGCAAAACATAGGCAGCGGCTTTTATTACTGGAAACTCCATAATGGTTCACTAGCCTCCTTCCTCAAATTGGCCAAGCAGCTTAAGTTAGAACTGTGTCTGTTCGGTAACTTCTGCAGTTAGTGCCTGCAGGGCTTTTTCCACCAAACTTCTGCGCAGTTCTTTTTCCTCTGCCGGTTGTAAAGTCGGGTTTCCTAACGGATGGGGTATAGCTACTGCCGGAACGATTCGATTGGCACCTACCGTTAAAGAAATTGGTACGATCGTACAAATATGAACTACTGGTACATTGACCGTTTCTTCTAATTCTTTCACCATCGTTGCACCGCAACGTGTACAGGTGCCTCAGGTGGAAGTAAGTATTATCCCATCAATATTTTCCTCTAACAACTCCAAGCCAATGGCATGGGCGTATTTTTGGGCATTGGCTACGGAAGTACCATTACCGACTGTTGCGTAATAAATGTTATGCAGGCTGCCGATTACCCCTTCTTTTTCCATCTGTCGCAGCACATCGATTGGTAAAACCCGATCCGCATCAATATTGGCGTAAACCGGATCATAACCACCATGGGCAGTTTCGAAGGTGTCTTCGGTCAGGTCTTCAATACCGGTAATGTCATAACGACCGAAATGAGAAGCACTGGAAGCCTCGATGCGATCGGGATTACCTTTGGGTACAATGCCTCCTGAAGTGACCAGGGCAATTTTAGCGTTCTTAATGTCTTTTATGGCCGGACGGGGTGTGACCCGGCTGAAACTCGGCATGGGGTATTCGGTCTGGTATGGCTCTCCCTTTAGCTTCTTCAGCAGCATAGCAACCGCCCGGGCTGAACCGCGTTCGCTATGATGCATGGTATTAAAGCGCAGGTCTTGTTCCAAATAGCCTTCCTCAGCCGGAGTACCCAGTTCTTCTCCCCGGGCAAGTTTTAGGGCCAATTTACTCATGGCAGGAATAGCCTTACGCATTTTGGCCGCCGAATCACCAGTTTGAACTATATAGGCCTGTTTGCGATAAAGATCTGCTCCCGGGTTTTCCTCATACATGCCCGTGATGACAGGAATAGTAAATTTTTCCGCCGCTGCGGCACATACAGCGCCACAGGCCACACCATATCGGCCGGCATTAAAGGCGGGCCCAGCAATTAACAGTTGTGGCTGGTAACCAGCTATCAGTTCCATAACCTCAATAGTAGCAGTATCGATATTTTCATTGAAATAGGTGTCTCCGCAGATCACCGTACCCACGATTTCTATTTGGTCGCCAAAAGCTTTCTGCAAAGCGGTGCCCGGCCCTACCGGCCCGTCCTTCTTAAAAGGAGTTATGTCTGCTTTATCTTCACCGCCAATTTGCCCGAAAAATTGATTAAGATAATGAACGGCTCTGATTGCTGCCATAATATCAGCTCTCCCTTCCCTAATCTTCTTGCCTGAGCTCATCTCGGATATTGTTCATTTCGGCAATTATCTCATCGACCTCTAGAACCATCTCCATCATGCTGATTTGATCTTCGTAAATTTGAGGGTCTACTAGTTCCTTGAGCTCTAGTATGTGATATATGGGTAAGTTTAAGGCAATATTGGTTAAGGGCCCGGCATAAGTCGGATCCCCGGCAATAACTGTTTCAGCAGTTAGGCCAGCAGCTTCTGCTTCAGCTCCGCCGATTATTACTACTACATTTTCGCTGCCATGTTTTTCTGCGGTTTCTTTAATGCGAGCCTGATTGGCCATGTCCATGGCCCCAGCAGCGGTTCAAACAAAGCATTCCGTACTGGTGAAAAGAATTTCTCCTCCTATGGTTTTCATACATTCAGCTATAGAGGGGCCCGGAATACCATCCCGATCGCCTAAAATACATATCTTTTTGTCAGTAAAAAAGCTCTTATCAATGGTCATCTTTTTTCCTCCCTTAGTAGTATTTATTTACCTATAGCACCCATACGGTTGAATCCCAATTCATTAGTGGCACCTATTATGGCCTGCATCTCCACTTCAATTGAGCCATCTTCCTTTAGGGAATTGGCAAATCCTCCCGCGATTATATTGGCGGCCTCATCAAAACCAATCACTTTGTCCATGGCTGGTAAGACAATAATTTGATTAGCATTTCCGGCACTGATAACCGCATCTGCTAACTGATCCGCATCAGCCAGTGATTGTGAAGCACCATCTTGTCCAGCATACTCGTCGGTTATGAGAACCGTCTTAATACCCAATTTTTCGATCTTCTTGCAGTTCATAATTAAATCAGTATCGGGATTGCCAAATCCCTCTTCACTGATAATGACACCATCAGCTCCCAATAACTGAACTAGCTTAGCACAGAGATTGGAACTGCGCTCTTTATCAGCGAGAGTAACGTTTTCATTGGTTATGACCACCCCAACGAAGTTAAGATCTTGCCCATGATGAAGGTAAAGATCATGGATAACAGGATTGTTTAAGTGATGGTAAGTAGTATTTTTATCACAGGCTGAAACACAGTTGCCGCTGATAATTGCTCCATCCATAACTTCGGTAGGAAACATAAAGGTCGGTAAGATTCTCTTAGCATCTACTCCATAAACATA
>CAZTZX010000036.1:0-12478 GCA_964618175.1 uncultured Syntrophomonas sp.
ACCTGAACGGCATTCATAATTGTATAATGGGTATGCACGGCACCTTTGGGATCGCCCATAGTACCTGAGGTGTATATTATCGTTGACCAATCCCATACCTTGACATTATCGCAGGCTTGCTCATAAGCATAGCGATTTTTATGCAGATAAGGTTTACCGGCTTCTTGAACTGAACTTAAGTAGTGAAAAGCCGGATGGTCAGGCAGAGGTAGGGATTCATCCATTAAAATGATGGTCTCCAGGGTAGGCATTTGGTCAAAACGCTCCAGAACTTTTTCAACATTGAAGGCATCTCTGATAAACAGGATCCGTGATTCCGAGTTATTGATGATATATTCCATCTCATGGGCTGAAAAGGAGGGGTAGATAGTTACGGTCACCGCACCTGCGTTCAGAATCGCTAAATCTGCCCATAACCATTGTGAACAGTTATAGGACATGATAGCTGCGCGATCTTGCTTTTTAAGCCCCATCGATAAGAGCCCGCCGCAGAGATCCCTGACTATCATGCCTACATCGGCATAAGTCAGTGAATCAGTTGTGGTTGCAGAAGTCTTAAACCATTGGCATCGGCGATCCGCATAACGTGTCACCGACTCATTAAACATTTCAGGTATAGTGCGAATTTTCATGTGATCTCGCTGAACCATTTGATTGCCTCCTTTAATAGATTATTTTGAATTATCATAATTTTAGCACATGGGTCAGCATATGTCCGTACAAATAAGCTCTCCTAATTAAGGGAGAGCTCATCTTTGTATAACTTATTTGGTCATATCCTAACTCTTAAACCAACTGCCGCCAATAAACTCGCGCAGTATCGAGTTAGGCGGAATTGTATCACCCGATGTCGGCCGGAAATAGCTTAAGAATTTTAACAGCCGTTGCGTTTCCAGATATTCCGGATTCTCAGCACCGATTTCCTGTAGCAGTGGCTCAGCAAAAGTTTTCAGTATGGATAACTCATAAACCAGCGAGGTATTAAACATCACATCAGCATGTTCCTGAAATGGGAAAATGTTTTTCTCTTCCCCAGCCCGAACCGATGGCCAGCGCCGAATAGTCTGCAAAGCCCCATATCCCCGGGTACGGCTATCCCTTATCATACGCCGCAGTAATCGGCTATCGGTAGTAGGTATGCGGTTGGTATAATCAATATTCAACTGAGTCAGCGCACTTACATAAACTCGGAATTTCTGTTCGTGTGGTATCTTAGGTGTCAGCTCTTCATTAAGTGCGTGAATGCCTTCAATTATGATAGGCTCACCGGCTGGAACCCTGATCAACAGACCCTGCTCTTCGCAGCTGCCTTTTTGAAAGCTGTAAACTGGAGTCATAACTTCTTCCCCGGCAATGAGCTTTTGTAAATGATCATTGAACAGTTCCAGTTTAAGCGCATACAGAGATTCAAAGTCAAATTCACCATGTTCATCTAGTGGGGTTAGATCCCGATCTATAAAATAGTTGTCCAAAGAGATGGATACCGGCCTCCGTCCGTTCACTCGCAACTGGATCAATAGTCTCTGGGCAAAAGTAGTTTTTCCCGATGATGATGGTCCCGAAATCAATACCAGCCTCTTTTGGGGATCGTGGCATATCATATCGGCAATAGAAGCAATTTTCTTCTCATGGAGAGCCTCATTTACCCGGATCAAATCATCAATGCGCTCGCTGGCAATGAAATCATTCAAAGCAGCTACGTGCGGTGTTTCCAGCATATCTGCCCAATCCTTGGCTTCCCTAAATACGGCTGCTAACTTTTTTTGTTCAATATAGGGTTTGATTTCCTGCGGGCGATCTACTTCCGGTGTCTGCAGTATAATGCCGGGTGGATAATGCAATAGCTTAAAGTTGTCAATCATGCCGGTGCTGGGAACCATATAGCCATAAGAGTATTCATACCAGCCATCTAATTCGCAGACATGGACCATTTCCTTTTCTCTAAAGCGTAGCAGCTTTACCTTGTCCATCTGCTCCTGCTTGGTAAATATCTGAATCGCTTCGCTGTGGCTGATAGCTTTCCTGGTCAGCGAAAGATCTTTTTGCACCAGATCCCGCATACACCGTTCCAGTCTTTCCACGTCATTGCGTTCCGGTTCCCGATCCAGAAACTCACAAAACAGTCCGTTGGAAAGGGAATGCTTGACGATCAACTCCCGATCAGGAAATACCTCACGCACGGCTCGAATCAATAAAAAGACAGCGCTACCTCTGTATATCCTCAATCCCGCTTCCGTGTCCATGGTAATAAGACGCACTCGACAGGAATCGCGAAAAACATAATGCAGATCCTTCAGGGCATTATCTATAGCAATAGCCATTATGGGAACTTTAACCTCGTCTTTAATTCTTTTCGCCAAATCTTGGGCAGAAGAGCCCTTCGGCACACTATACTCTCCCCAACCTTCAACTTGAATTATTAGATTACCTCTGTCAACAGTCATAATATCCCTCCCCCAGCCTATCGTTTCTCCATTATAACCTATATGTCAGCCGACAATAACGGGAATGCTCGGCAAAGGCATAAAAAAGAGGGCCTGATGCCCTCTTTTACACGGTCGGATCATTATCCGCTTTGCCCCGTGTCCTTACGGTGGTATTCTACTATATTCTCGCTTAAGTGATGTAATGCCTGGTTCGGTCAATTATTTAGCGTAATTTGGCTGCCAGATTTTCCTGAAGTTGTTTAATAATCTCTTCCATAAACATATTTACCTGTTCATCAACAAGGGTTCCTTCATCCGATTGAAAGGTTAAGCGGAAGGCCATGCTCTTAACACCCTGAGCTAGCCCTCCACCCGTGAATAAATCAAAGATGAGCACATCATGCAGGAATGGCCCTCCGACCCTGCGCATAGTCTCTACTGCTTCACTGGCAGCGACTTCAATGGGTAAAAGGACGGCCAGATCTCTCTCTATCGCCGGGAAACGCCCGATGGATTCAGTCATGACCCGAGGAGTGGCATGCTTATATAGCTTTTCCATTTCTAATTCGGTGAAGACGACCCGATTTCTGATATCAAAATTATCCAGCACCTGGGGATGGACTTCCCCAATTATGCCCACTTCGTCCTCACCACAGCTAACGACGGCCGTACGTCCGGGATGGAATCCGGGTGCAGTACCTGCTGTAAAACGGGCGTCCCTAATTCCGAGCTGTTGGAAAAGATCCTCTAAGACACCCTTTAAGTAAAAGAAATCCCATTCCAGGGGTGACACTTTCCAGTTTATATCGCCGTGCCCGGATACCGCCACTCCCAACTTCAATACTTCGGAAGGCAGCTTTTCCTTGCCGGGCATAAATACCGATCCCATTTCAAAGAAAGCCAGGTTTTGATTACGTCGAGCCAGATTGCGACTGATCGTGGTCAGCAGACCAGGCATTAACAGGGTTCGCATTACGCCCTGCTCCTCTGATAAAGGATTGGCAATAGCCAACGCATTACGACGATAGTCGTCAGTCGGTAACATGACACGATCAAACATGTCCTTATTTATAAAGCTATAATTAATTACCTCTTCCATGCTACTGGCAATGGTATTGCGAGTACGAACCTGAAAGTTCTGATAAGAGGTCAAGCCTCCGGTAGATGCTCCCTTTGGCAGCTGTGAGGGGATCAAATTGTAACCATGCAATCTGGCTATTTCCTCGATCAAGTCCTCCTCTATCTGCAGATCCGGTCGATAAGTAGGTGCTACTACCTGTAGCGTATCATTGGTTTCACTCTTCTTAACTACCAAGGACAGTCGCTGCAAATAATCGATAATATCATCAGTGGATAGATCCGTTCCCAAAAGTGCATTGACCCGTTTAGAGCGCAGGCTTATAGTCAGAGGCGACTGGGGATTTGGATACACATCGCAGATACCGGATACTACTTCTCCGCCTGCTAGCTCCTGTATCAGCTGGGTCGCCCGATTGATAGCAAAAATAGTTCCGTTGATATCGACTCCCTTTTCAAAACGAATGGATGAGTCACTTCTTAAAGCTAGTTGGTGAGAAGTACGCCGGGTATTGACCGGATTAAAGTTAGCTGACTCCAGCAGAACTGTAGTAGTGGTGTCACTAATCTCAGTATTCTGCCCCCCCATAACCCCGGCCAGGGCCACGGGTCGATGCCCATCGGTTATGACCAGCATACTGCTTTCCAAATGGCGTTCCACATCATCCAGAGTGGTGAACTGCTCGCCATTGACCGCCCGCCGAACTACAATTCGCTTATCTCCCTCCAGCAGGCTGTAATCGAAGGCGTGTAGCGGTTGATTAGTCTCCAGCATCACATAGTTGGTAACATCCACCACATTATTAATGGGCCTAATACCGGAATGGAGCAATGCTTCCTGCATCCACTCAGGCGAAGGACCGATTTTTACGTTTTTTACTGCCCGAGCCGCATAACGCCCGCACAGATCAGGATCCTTAATTTCCACCTTTATAAAACTGCTGATGTCATCTGCGCTTTCCTGTATTTTTATTTCAGGAAGGACCACATGGGTTCCGGTCAAGGCAGCCACCTCGCGGGCTAAATTGATCATCCCCAGACAATCACCACGGTTGGGCGTTAAATCCAAATCCAGGATCTTATCTCCGTCCACATCGTCTACGCCCTCTATAGCAATACCGGCCATAGTTAAGGCCTGAGCCAGTTCATCGGCCGACCATGTATAATTAACGTATTTCTTCAACCAGTTAGTTGATACTCCCATGCTTCCACCTCCTAAAACTGTTTTAAAAAGCGCTGATCATTATCAAAGAACAAGCGTAAATCATTTACACCGTACTTTAACATAGCTATACGCTCAATACCCATACCAAAGGCAAAACCCGAAACCTTTTCCGGATCATAACCGCCATATTTTAATACCCGGGGATGAACCATACCAGCACCCAGTATTTCCAGCCAACCAGTGTAGGAACACACCCGGCAACCTTCGCCTCCGCAGTTTACGCAGGAAATATCCATTTCCGCACTGGGTTCAGTAAACGGGAAAAAGCTGGGACGATAACGAACCTGGACTTCTGCCCCGAATATACGATGGGCAAAGGACATCAATACCGCCTTGAGATTAGCAAAATTAATGGCGGTATCTACCAGCAATCCCTCAATCTGCTGAAACATGGGGGAATGGGTGGCGTCATCGTCTTTGCGGTATACCTTTCCCGGTACTATGATCCTTACCGGCAGCTGAGGAGCCATGGCTTCCATAGTTCTAACCTGTACCGGTGAGGTGTGCGTCCGCAGCAAAACATCTTCACTTATGTAGAAAGAATCCTGCATATCCCTAGCCGGATGATCTTTAGGAACATTAAGAGCTTCGAAGTTGTAATAATCTAATTCTATTTCCGGACCCTCTGCTACCGTAAATCCCATTCCTATAAATATGTCCTGGATTTCTTCACGAATCTGGGTAAGGGGGTGTTTTCCTCCCCTCATAAAAGGAGTACCCGGAAGGGTCACATCGATGGTCTCCGCACGCAGGCGCTCATCCAGAGCACGGCTTTTTAGCTCCCCGCTCCTTTCCTGCAGCTTACTTTCCATGCGTTCTTTCAGTTCGTTGGCTACTCGCCCTACTTCGGCACGTTGATCAGCGGAGATATCCTTGAGTCCTCTGAGCAGCTGAGTTATCTCCCCTTTGCGTCCCAGGAGTTTTACCCGTAGATCATTAAGCTGATCTATCCGGTCGATCTCCTTTATCTGACGTAAGAATTCTAGTTCTAAGTCATTCAATTTTTCTAACATATCACTCACTCCCAGCAGAAAATAAAAAACTCTCGCCCAGGGGCGAAAGTGTCTCTCCGCGGTACCACCCTAATTAGTCTGATAGCATAGCTTTCAGACTCACTTATTATCCCAATAACGGCGGTGACCGATAAAACTTACTCTTAGTTCAGTTTATAGCTCCCAGGTGAATTCACCTGATCCTGCCCTGGCTGTACTTCCAGTCATGATACAACCTCCCTGCTGGGCACATCATCAGACTACTTATCCTGTTCATCGCCTTTATGTTATAAGACCTATTGAGTTACCATCATCTTATATAATAAATAATAAATAATGCAACCAGAGCTTTCAAATAACTGCCACATTGTTTGTGCTTTTTCCACTAAAATGTCCACCCTTCCACCGTAATGTTGGGTCGGAACCATAATAATTATATCATATTAAGAATTCAACCTTCAATGATGGGCATCTCGCTGTCGCCTAGCCTCTGCCATGATTATAGCACAGGATACCGCTGCATTCAAAGAATCCACTTTGGAATTTATCGGTATCACCGCCTGCTGGGCAGATCTTTGTAGCCATTGGCTATCCACTCCATGAGCTTCACTGCCAATAACACAGATTAGGGCACCCTGCCAGTTGGTTTCATAAATGCTGGTCTTAGTGTTAGGGGTAGCAGCCAACATTCGGTAGCCATTACCTAGCAAACCATCAACAAATTCGCCATCAACCGTCAATATTGGGACGTGGAAAATACCTCCCATAGTAGCTCTTACTACTTTAGGGCTGAATGGGTCGGCGCAACCGGCCGTTAGTAAGATGCCATCCAAGTCCAAAGCCCAGGCAGTACGAATGATGGTTCCCAGGTTGCCGGGGTCAGCAATGCGATCCAGGAGCAATACCATAGCCGACTGATCGATAAGATACTCAGGTTGGCGAGGCGGGATACGAGTTACTGCCACCACACCCTGCGGGTGTTCGGTATCCGCCATCGCTTTAATGATCGCAGGAGTTACCTGAAAGCACTCGCTATTCAATGCGCTGATTTCGTGCGGGGCTGGAAAATCATCCTCCAGAAAGACCCGCACTAATAGCTCAGGAGTTTTTAAAGCTTCGCGCAACATACGCTCACCTTCGATCAGGAAGGTTCCGTTTTGTTGGCGAAACTTTTTTTGTTTTAGCTTAATAGTCTCTTTCACCAGAGGATTGTCCCGGGAAGTAATACGCTGCATATTAACCTCTATAGCAAAAAAGTATGGCTAGTAGCCATACTTTTTAGTATTTCTATTTAGTTGCTTTTCTTGGCTAGTTCGGCCAGTTCAGAAAAGCCTTGGGGATCACTTACAGCCAATTCCGCCAATACTTTGCGGTTGATATCCACACCGGCAGTTTTCAAGCCGTGAATCATTCTGCTGTAGGTAGTACCGTTATCACGGGCGGCAGCATTTATGCGCGCGATCCACAGTCTGCGGAAATCACGTTTCTTCAGCTTACGGTGAATGTAAGAATATTCTCCGGATTTCATAACTTGCTCATTAGCTACCCGATACAGTTTAGATTTACTGCCAAAATAGCCTTTAGCAGCCTTAAGAATTTTTTTATGTCTTTGATGAGTGGTTACACCACGTTTTACCCTTGGCATATCGTCAACCTCCTACTTTACGGAATAAGCTTAGATATTCTTTTAGTTTCGGCAACACTAACCAGTCCAGATTTGCGTAGTCCCCGTTTGCGTTTGGGGCTTTTGTGGCCTAACAGATGGCTGCCATACGCCTTGGAACGCTTGATTTTCCCTGATCCGGTTTTCTTAAATCGTTTAGCTGCACCTCTATGTGTTTTGGTCTTAGGCATCAGCCTTCCTCCTTTGTGTGTTCAATTTTAGGTATTAGGATTGTAACCATATTCCTTCCCTCAACCTTGGGAGGCTTTTCTACTGCAGAAATATCAGAGAGTTCTTCCACCATACGCAAAGATAATTTCTCGCCCAATTGCGGATGAGTAATCTCCCGGCCCCGAAACATAATAGTGACTTTAACCTTATCACCGGCACTTAGGAACTTACGGGCATTACGAGCCTTAACCTGGAAATCATGCTCATCGATATTCGGACGGAGTTTTACTTCCTTGATAGAAATCACCTTTTGCTTCTTACGCGCTTCCTTTTCCCGTTTGCTCTGCTCAAACTTGAACTTTCCATAGTCCATAAGGCGGCAAACCGGGGGTTTGGCAGATGGCGCAACTTCAACCAGATCCAGTCCCTTACTAAGAGCGCTTTCTAACGCTTGGCCAAAGGGAACAATACCCAGTTGCTCTCCATCTTCACTAACTAACCTAACTTCTCGGGTGCGTATTTCCTCATTAACTCTCCAATCCTTACTGATAAGAAGTTCACCTCCATAATAAAATAAGCGAGCCTAAAGCTCGCTTCATCTGGCGTAGATCTAATGGGCTTTGCCCATTGATATGCGCTGGTAAAAACCATATACCTTACGAACCACGGTTGTAAGGTGAGAAGCATGGCTCCTGCTTTAATCCATTAAGGAGTATATCACACCATTTACCATCTTGCAAGCAATTCGCTGAATGGTTCGCGCAAGTACGGGGACGGTCCTTCCACTTGCGTTTCTGCGTTAACTAGTAGGTTAAGTCAATTGTATTAAGAAAAACGCAAGTGGAAGGACCGTCCCCGTACTTGCGCGGATCCCCCCGGTCATATAGGTAAATCACCGGAGAACGGGCAGGCGCAGAGACCTGCCCCTACGGGGTTACTATTGGGTACTGTTGTTACGAACGGTCTCCGTGCCGCCCCGCACCCCCCCGCCATATAGGCGCACCACCCTGGCGTAGTTAATTATTAACCTTTTCCTTTATTTCTGCCGAGATCTTGGCCATAAAATCTACCAGCGCCATGGCCCCCAGGTCGCCCTGTTTGCGATGCCGTACTGCCACAGCCCCCTGCTCTATTTCTTTGTCCCCCACGATCAGCAGGTAAGGAATCTTCTGCAGCTGCCCTTCGCGAATCTTGTAGCCTACTTTTTCACTGCGGCTATCAATTTCCGCCCGGACACCCGCCGTCGACAATTGGTCGGTGACCTGCTGGGCATAGTCATGCTGGCGCTCACTGATGGGCAGGACTCTTACCTGCACCGGAGCCAACCAGGCCGGAAAAGCTCCGGCAAAATGCTCGGTAAGAATGCCGATGAATCTCTCTATGCTACCGTAGATCACCCGATGGATCATGACCGGGCGGTGCTTCTCCCCATCCTCACCAATATAGGTGATGTCTAACTTCTCCGGCATCTGAAAATCCAATTGGATAGTTCCGCACTGCCAGGTACGATCCAAGGAATCCTGTAAATGAAAATCGATCTTAGGGCCATAGAAGGCTCCATCGCCTTCGTTGACCTTATATTCCATGCCTTTTTCTTGCAGAGCCTGGATCAAGGCATTAGTAGCCATTTCCCAGATCTCATCAGAACCCATCGCCTTTTCCGGCTTGGTGGACAGTTCTACATGATAAGGGAAGCCAAACAGCTTGTAGAATCGATCCACCAGTTCGATGACTCCCTTGATTTCATCTATGATCTGCTCGGGCAGCATAAATATGTGGGCGTCATCCTGGGTAAAGGCCCTTACCCGCATTAAGCCGTGCAAAACTCCCGACATTTCATGCCGGTGCACCAATCCCAGTTCACCATAACGCAAGGGCAATTCTTTGTAACTATGCAGAGACTGTTTGTAGGCCAGGAGCCCACCTGGACAATTCATAGGCTTAACCGCATAATCCTGTTCATCTATCTTGGTAAAGTACATATTTTCCTGATAATGATCCCAGTGACCAGATCTTTCCCATAGCTCACGGTTCAGGATGACCGGGGTTTTGATTTCCTGATAGCCCGCCTTATGATGCTCTTCGCGCCAGAAATTCTCCAATTCGTTGCGTAGTATCATCCCCTTGGGCATAAATATGGGGAATCCCGGTCCTTCATCCACTATAGCAAACAATCCCAATTCTTTGCCCAGGCGGCGATGATCCCGCTTTTTGGCTTCTTCTAATTTGTTGATGTAGTCGTCTAACTGAGTCTTTTTTGGAAAGGAGGTAGCATAAATCCTCTGCAGCATGGGTTTTCTCTCATCGCCTCGCCAATAAGCCCCCGCCAGGTTCATCACCTTAAAAGCCTTAACACGGCCGGTAGAAGGCAGGTGAGGCCCAGCACATAAATCGGTAAACTCGCCCTGCTGGTAGAAGCTGATAATGGCATCTTCGGGCAAATCCCGGATCAATTCAACTTTGTAATCTTCACCCTGTTGGGCAAAGAACTCTATGGCTTCATCCCGCGGTAATTCCCGCCTAGCAATGGAATGATCCTCTTTGATGATTTTGTTCATCTCAGCTTCTATGGCAGCAAAGTCCTCGGGTGTAAAAGTATGTTCACCATCGAAATCATAATAAAAACCTTTATCAATGGACGGACCGATCGCCAATTTGGTATCAGGCCACAGCCTTTTGACCGCCTGAGCCATCACGTGGGCTGAAGAATGCCGGTAAACCGAGGCACCCCGTGGATCATCGAATCCCAATAATTCAAGAGTACCGTCCTTATCCACAGGAACGCTTAGATCGGTAATCTCACCATTGAACAGTGCCGCCACCGCATTTTTAGCCAGTTTGGAGCTGATGTCCTCAGCTACCTGTAATAAAGTCGTTCCCGCAGGGTACTCACGTACACTTCCGTCTTGTAAAGATATCCTCACCATATTTAAACCTCCTGCCTACACCTAGTAAAACAGCATCATAATACCCATTTGGACTAAACCAATAATAAATCCCAGGACTCCGCCCAGGATCTCAATAAACCGCAATTCCGTAGAAGCCACACCGCGAACTATATCTTCCAGTTCGTCTAAGTCGAACTGGTTAATTTTCTCTTCCACTATTTGTTTTATCTGTATCTCGGCCGTCAAATAATCGCGGACAGATTCAACCACCTGACTAATTATTTGATCGGCTTCCTGACGCACTACCTTTTCCAAAGTATCAGCAATCAGCTGTATGGCCCGGGGAGGAATAAAGCGCGGCAACATGCTGTCCAGCTTGTCCCGCATTACGTCTGTTATAGTGACAACTAACCTCTCTCTTACTTCCGGGGTATTGACCTGGTCTATTACTTCATCCAGTGACAGCAAGCGCTCTTCTACCAACTCTCCTACACTGGCCGCAATATCGGCTTGCCTTTTCGGCAAAACTCCCTGCAGTTTAAATAAACCGAAATTAATAGGCTGCTGCGGCCAAAAGAGCAGTCTAATAGCCACTACATTGGTTATGTAGCCGATTAATGCACTAATCAAAGGCAATGTCAGTAAAGCAAGCACTTCTACATCCACCGATCTAATTTTACCTAATGAATATAGCAGATTTTGCTTTCTCTCGCAATTATACCGGCAATTACTGCATAATAAAAGGCTGCCTTTCAGCAGCCCTGAATTAACTTATACTTTACGGGTGCGTGTTTTTATTGGGGTGCGTATGACAGCGTTCACAACCTGTACACATGCGGATTTTTTCCTTGAATACTTTTTTGATAGTCTCCACTGGCTCACTGCCCAGATCCAAAGCGTTATGCAATATAATGCGCCGGGGAGCTATAGTGATCAATATGCTAATCAATACATCATCAAAGTTTATCTCATTTAACAGCATGTCATCCAGATAATAGCTCATGTAGTTTTCCTCTATCTTGATCCCGCTGCCATCCCATAGATTAAATACTCCTTTTTCATCCATCATTATATTAACTTCATGGATTTTGGGTACCTGGGTGTCTACAAAATAGCGCAGCAGGGTTACGAAATCATTGTATTCCTTCTCATTCTTTAGTTCTTCCACGGCCAGTTCTACGGCAAAGCGAATCTCAGTCAGATAATCCTGCAAGCAAAAGTTTATAAATCCTTCCACAACCATCAAAGGGTTGCTGTGAATGTAATCCAAAATCCGATGGGCTATGCGGTTTTTTCGCCCATAGTTCATTAACAAATTCAGGCTTTCATTGTCATTGCAGCGCCTGAGGAACTGGGCAGCCTTATTGTAAACGGCCTGCTGTTCTTCGGCGGCCACACCCCGGCAGGACCTGCGGATCTCCCTATTGATCAAGCGACCTTCCCATTCGGCCAAGATGTGCTCCGAGATCATCTCCGACAACTGGTGTTTGAAAATGTACACGATGTCTTCATTACGAAAAACCTTATTATTACGATTGCCCTGCAAGTGGATCTCATAGGCTTCCAAGTCATTGCCACTCGGGTAAGCTGACATCTGAGCAGTGATTGAGTAGTCCTGCTCACGAATCCATCTGAACCGCTGACTGATCATCTCATTAAATCTAGTGCCACTGGCCGTAGTTATCTTCAAATCATAGATCATAGAACGGCCTCCTATCCGTGCAAGTTAATTTATTATATGTGAGCCCAAAAATCATTATTCAATCCATCCATTACTTGAAGAAGCGCTTTTTTGGCAATCTTCGCTATGATCGTTTCATCCGGCCAATCTTGGGCGCTTCGTGTATCCTATGCTATAAGGTTGGTAAATGGTGCTAGACTTTCCCATAAAATGCCTTAAAATGATTCTATCTGGTTTATTTATTTAAAGAGGAGAGGGATAACGAGAGTTGAGAAATCAAATGTTTGACATTCTTAAGGGGTTGGGGATCATTTCCGTCATATGCAGCCATGTTTACCGAGGAGGAACTGATCCT
>CAZTZX010000036.1:12578-18431 GCA_964618175.1 uncultured Syntrophomonas sp.
TGTCCTCTGCTCTATTTCCTGCCCAAGGTAGTACGGCGCTACATACTTTATTTTATGATAATCAGTAATATTTACTGGGTATTTATGCTGGAGATATCCAAAACGTACGGTGTTCACTGGATCAGTTGGTCTGGCCCGTCACCGGTAAAATGGTGGGGTTTTATTGCTATCGGCATGCTCTTGGGCGAATACAAGCAAATTGGGGCCTTTATCACCAAACATTATAAAGCTTTCTTTGTAGGAGCGGTGGCGGTGGCTGCCATTGGCCTGATCGAACCCTACCTTAATGGTACATTAGGCTATCTTTTTAATAAGGTAGCTATTTTCCCATTGGCCACAGGCGTAACCCTGGCACTGGCCATTTACTATAGCTCCGAAAAAGCTATCGGCAGAGATTTTCTCAACTACGTCGGCTCTAGAACATTTGGCATCTATTTGGGGCATTTCTTCTTTGTAGATATCCTGCGCAATGATATCATACCCGGAGATCGTGCCCTGGTGGTCGTCACTGTCTTAGGTATTTGTCTGGCTGCCAAAGCCATCAAAGATCGAGTAACGCTGCGCTTGCCTTGGAATAAGGATGCCCGGGCGAGCGCCTAACACGAAAACAAAAGCCGATCCTGTCCCCTTTAGGGAGTCAGGATCGGCTTATTGCTTCGACAACTCTTACATGACTTCCACATTAGAGGCCTGCTGGCCTTTGGGCCCAGCAGTCACATCGAACTTTACTCTCTGTCCTTCACTCAAAGTCTTAAAGCCCATCCCTGTTATGGCAGTATGATGCACAAAAACATCGTCACCCTGTTCCGTTTGGATGAATCCAAATCCTTTGGTATCATCGAACCATTTCACCGTGCCGTACAATGTCATCACTCCTATTTTAATAGAACTTCATTCATATTCTGTCCCAGCGAATATTTATCTATGAAAGTAAAACTTTGGTTGTGCTGGTTCAAAGAAATGGTTCGTGGCTACTGAAAAATATCATGTCATTCTGAAAGCGTAGCCGAAGAATCGGTACTGGAACCAGAAGGAAAGACCCTTCGGTCGTTCCTCCTTTAGGATGACAACTAAAAAATCGTTCAGAATGATATCTCTTCGAGCACGGCCAAGCAAGACTCTTTCTGTGGTCTAGGTTCCATAAAATAAATTAAGCCTGATCATTCAGGCTTAATAGATAGTATCTGGATATTAATAAGCTTCGGGCTTGTGACTTCTTCTGCGTCAATTATGAAGTCTTAGCCAGCCTCCCTTTATCCGAATAGGGTAAGAAAGAATCCCGCTGCTACTGCTGAACCGATAACTCCGGCCACATTGGGTCCCATGGCATGCATTAGCAGGAAGTTGGCTGGGTTGGCTTTTTGCCCTTCCACCTGCGAGACCCGGGCCGCCATGGGAACTGCGGAAACACCAGCTGATCCGATCAGCGGATTGACTCTACCACCAGACAGCAAACACATCAGCTTGCCTAACAACAGCCCGCCCGCAGTGCTAAACATAAAGGCCAGCAGGCCCAGGGCAATGATTTTCAGGGTTGCCGGGCTTAAGAATGTCTCAGCCACAGCAGTTGCCCCCACCGTGGTGGCCAGAAATATGGTGACGATATTTATTAAGGCATTCTGGGCAGTGTCACTTAGTCTATCCACTACACCGGATTCCCGGAAAAGATTGCCTAGCATCAGCATACCTATAAGGGGTGCAACCGAAGGCAGCAACAAACAAACTATGATAGTAACAATTATGGGAAATACGATTTTTTCCAGCTTGGACACTTCCCGCAGCTGGGTCATTTCAATTTTTCTCTCTTTTTCCGTAGTGAGAAACCTCATAATGGGCGGTTGGATCAAGGGTATAAGTGCCATATACGAATAGGCCGCAATCGCTATAGCCGGAAGCAGCTCAGGTGCTAGCTTGCTAGTTAGGAATATGGCAGTTGGTCCATCAGCTCCCCCAATAATAGCAATAGCAGCAGCTTGGGCAGCATCGAAACCCAACAGGATCGCTAGAATAAAGGCAACGTAAATACCCATCTGGGCTGCCGCTCCCAAAAACAGGCTGGAAGGTCTGGCGATCAAGGGACCGAAATCAGTCATGGCTCCAATACCTAGGAATATCAAGGAAGGATAAATACCCAACTTTACCCCTTGATAAAGATAATAGAGGAGCCCTCCCGCCTCAGAATTATCGGCAGCAGGTGCTATCATGAGATCAGCCATAGGTAGGTTGGCCAGAAGCATACCAAACGCTATAGGCAGCAACAATAATGGCTCATACTTCTTCACAATAGCCAGATAAATAAGTACACAGGCTAGAACCATCATGACCGCCTGCTGCCAGGTCATAGCCGGAAAGCCCGAAGTATTCCATATGCTTAAGAGTGTATCAACTATCGATATTGACATTTTTCTCCCCCCTACTTCAGCGTAAGAAGGATGTCACCTGTCGATAGAGACGATCCTTTAGCAACCATAACTTGGGATACTACTCCATCCCGCGCAGCAAAGATCTCGCTTTCCATTTTCATGGCTTCCACAATGAACATGACTTGACCCTTTTGCACGGCATCACCTGGTTTAACCAGCACAGCAACGACAACACCAGGCATGGGAGCTTTGATAGATTCACCCGACATGGTATCAGGTTGAACTGTTGGTTTAATAGGTTCTGCACTAGCAGCAGGTGCGGTTTCAACCGTTGGCACAGGGACAACAGTAGCTTGGGTAGTCCTCACGATGGTTGCTTGCCCCTGTTCCACCTCAACTTCATAGTTTTTATCGTTGATGGTAACAACGTACTTCATCTCTACTCCCCCTATTGTAGGCTCTAATCAATGGCCTTTATCGTTTTGAATCGAAGCTGGGATAGAGGAATCTGGCTATCATCGCTAATGATGGCCATGATCATGGCAGCCGTTGGTTCGTCGACACCAATCAACTTTAATTCCCCTCCCGAACATTCCCCATCAAGCTCTTCCACAATGTATGGTAGATCAGTATCTCCTGCTCTGGTAACATTCTTCTCATTATTATTCTTAACAACAAATCCCAGCATTGACGACAAGATCGTTATCAAAAAGCTCAGCAAAACTAATACAGCAAATACCACTGTAAAACCTAGCAGGGATACCCATAAGCTATCCACAAAACTCATAAATGTCCTCCTTTTAGAGTTTCCTTATGGTATAACTTACCTTTAAGGCAGAACTCTCTTCTCTATGCTTTAAGAACTCTTCAGCAATCTGCGGAAAAGCAATATAGGATAATACATCTTCATCGCTTTTGGCTAGTTTGCCAATCTCTTGCTTGGCCTTTTCAAACTGGGGCTCTAAGGTATCGGCAAATCTACCCGTATAAGGTTTCTCATCTCCCAAAACCAGCTTTACCAAATCGGCATCCAATTCTCCGGGAGCTCTGCCATATTCACCTTTCAAATAGGCCTTTACTTCTTTGGATATCTGCTTATAGCGTTCTCCCATCATCACATTAGTAGTAGCCTGAACGCCGACAATTTGGCTCATTGGCGTCACCAGCGGAGGGTAGCCCAGTTCTTTTCTGACCTCGGGAATCTCCTGCAGCACTTCCGGCAGTCTATCCAGATCATCATGCTGCTTTAATTGAGCGATAAGATTGGAAAGCATACCTCCGGGCACCTGATAAGTAAGCGCATTGGTATCGGAGCCAAGTACGAAATGTTCCAGTTCACCTGATCGAACAAACTTATCTTTAACAGGTATGAAAAAGTCGTTGATTTGTTTCAGGATCTCCCGATCAAGTCCTGTCTCATAGCCCGCCTGCTCAAATGCAAAATTCAAGGATTCAGTGGCCGGCTGAGAGGTTCCTCCCGAGAATGAGGAAATGGCACAATCGATCCCGTCACAGCCAGCTTCAATGGCTTTATAATAGGTGATCGGGCCCAAACCAGTAGTAGAGTGAGTGTGAAGGAAAATAGGCACCTTCACATTCTTCTTTAATGCGGTGATCAGGTCAAAAGCGTCCTGAGGACCCATTATTCCAGACATATCTTTTATACAGATGGAGTGTACCCCCATCCCCTCCAGCTCTTTGCCTAACTCGACATAGTTTTCAATATTGTGGATGGGGCTGATGGTGTAACAAATAGCTCCCTGAGCATGACCACCGCTTTTCAGAGTCTGATCAACGGCCACTTCAACATTGCGAAAGTCATTGAGAGCATCAAATATTCTAATAATATCAATTCCATTGCTAATAGAGTGTTCAACAAACTTGCGAACCACATCATCGGGATAATGCTTATAGCCCAGCAGGTTTTGCCCTCTTAACAGCATCTGCAGCTTGGTATTCTTCATCTTAGCTTTGATCTTGCGCAGCCTATCCCAGGGATCCTCATTCAGATATCTGAGACAAGAGTCAAACGTTGCTCCACCCCAGCATTCGACTGAATGATACCCTGCGCTATCGATCTTTTCCAAAATCACTTCAAAATCGCTAAAAGGCATTCTAGTCGCGATAAGCGATTGGTTGGCATCTCTCAAAACGGTTTCCGTAATACTTATCTTCATTATTTCACTCCATTCTGCAATAATAGTATTTCTCAAAATCCATATTATGAATGAATATAAAAGCCAAATTCAATGACGCCCCCAGCCCACTTGCATGAGCTCGAAAAGTACTAAAAGTTAAAAATTCCACGTCCCACCCCAAAACCCTGCATAGTTTCGGGTGTATACAAGATACATTGGTGCTTGCACACCTCTGACTGACTGTAAAATGTAACTCTGTTTACAGAAATAGCGGGGTTCAAAAACCCCGCTATTATTGATCTTTTATGGTGGGCCGTATAAGATTCGAACTTATGACTTCTTCCGCGTCAGGGAAGCACTCTCCCGCTGAGTTAACGGCCCGGAGCACTTTTGATTATATCGTGCTAGTGGATTAAAATCAACACCCGTGACCTAGAAAGTTATTTCGACAAGTGTATGGCAATATACCTTAACCACAACCTATTTATTGGGATTGGGGATGGGATTGCCTTCAACTATGGAGATAATAATGTCTTGGCCGATTCCATCTTCACCGTCCACACCATAGAAACTAAATATCTTGCCGTTGCTGACGGCAATATTATAACCGGATTCATCGATGTCTTTGGAATTCTTTATGACGGCCTCTTGGCTGCCGCACTCCAGGACTGAATAAATGATGTCCTGCTCGTCAACGGTGACTCGCACTGAAAACCCGCCCGTCACATCGTCCATAAAGGCATCTTGATAATCATCGGTAACTTCGTATCCAGCATCAATGGTGGCTTGCCTTATTTTGTCAAGGGACAAGGATTTGCTCTCCTGGGGCTCCCCTTGTGTTTGCCCGGGTGAAGAATCATTTCCTGATGAACCAGTATCACCTCCGCAGCCTACCACAAAGCTGCTCATCAGCATCAACGCAACAACAAGCACAAACAGTTTTTTCATCAACAATTGCCTCCCCTAATTATAAAATTAATTCCAATAAGATGCGTTCATACCATCCCACCTTAACTAGGTGCCGGAATCAGTATTTGCCGACCGAATTATCCAAGTAGCAGCAAGCCTCTCCTCGACCGATTTAATTATAAGGATATTACGAGTAATAACTAATCACCCCCAGGGTGAAAGGCGTGATTTCTAAGGTAATCCTGAGAATGATTATCCGTCTGTTTGTCCAGTTTGTGGTTCGTTGCCATTAAAAGGCATTTTGCGGCTTGATGGTTTGATTTAAGTAACTCCCGCAATCGCATGCAAAAAAAGACTCCTGAAAGATAATCTTTGAGGAGCCTTTAGCTGTGATTACTCGTTAATCAAAAAGAAGCTCGAGCAAAAATTGATACCGCCTCGGC
>CAZTZX010000037.1:0-3548 GCA_964618175.1 uncultured Syntrophomonas sp.
CCACATATCTCGATTCCGCAGCGGTTTAAGGGTATCAATACCTTAATAGCCGGTGAACTGGCTATAGCTTCAGCCATACCTGGGGTAAGTTCCCCCAGATAGGAGTTGGCCGCCAGAATGGCTATCGATCCGGTGATTACGTCAACTTTTGAACTGGTATTGATCACGGCGTTCTCCCCGCTGGCTCCTTCATTGGCCCCAGCTTTCAGCATCACCGATGTTGCCAGAGCATTAGTCCCTAAAGCCAGGATAGTACACTTAGGCCCCAATTCCTGCCGGAGTTTTTCGACGATTACTCGCCCAATACCCCCACCCTGTCCATCAATCACAGCGATTCTCACAGTTACCCCCAAAGCTTCTACTTTTTTTGCTATCATAGCACATTACCCACAGGGACTAGCAATAGAGTTCTTTAAATAATTCTTTTGTTGTTGGGCCAAACAACTCACTTTCTACCGTCTATACGGCCCTGGTTTCATTTAAAACTATCTATGCCCAGCGCAACCAGGCTCGGAGACGATCCCAGAGGTATCCGCCCCTAAACAGCATTACCACCGTAAATTTGTTGCGCTCCTGCAGATCGCGCCATAGGGCGATCAGAAAGACCAAGGCCATGGCCGCGGTCAATAATTCCGAAATAGAGAAGGCCAGCCACACCCCATTTAAACTGTAATAACGGGGCAGAATCAATAACAAGGGCAAGAAGAACACCACCTGGCGGGTCAATGACAGGCGCATGGCGGTAAAACCCATACCCACTGCCTGCAGGACAGTATAGAGAATGACCAGAGGCCCCATAAAAGGCAAAAATAAAGTGGCCGTCTGCATACAAGTGATCCCCACCACCGTAAGCAGGGGATCCTGAGAAAAGAACTGCATTACCCATACCGATTGGTATTGTAAGATCAACCAGCCGGTTCCCAAAAATACAAAAGCTAGAGCAGATGATTTTATGATAGTCTCTTTGACCCTATCAAAGGAACCCGCTCCATAAGCAAAAGAAGCGATGGGCATTGTCCCCTGGGCCAAGCCGTGCACCGGCATATAAGCCAAAGACCTTATCCGCATGAATATACCCAAGGCTGCCACGGCAGTATAGCTATAACCAGTCAAGGTGCGATTGATAATGGCTAGATTAAATACTGCCACCACTTCCATTACCATGGCCGGGAATCCTACCCGATATATTTCCTTCACTACCCGCAGACTGGGTCGGAAGCTAGCCCAGGACCAAGTAAGCTGGGCTTTCTTGCCCTTCACCAGAGCGACTATTACCACGGTAATTACCATCTGGGATAGCACCGTGGCAATGGCCGCTCCATTTAGCCCCAGAGCCGGTATTCCCCCCCAGCCGAAAATAAAGATGGGATCAAAGAGAACATTGAGCGAAATGCCTAATAGAGAAATGACCATCGGTAAAAAGGTGTTGCCTTCCCCCTGAATGATATTTCCCAGGGTCATGGGCAAAAAGGTAAACAGTGACCCCCACAAAATGATTTGCATATATTCTTTGCTGAGAGCAAAAGTCTCCGGTGTACATCCAAAAAGGATCAGCAGAGGATCAATATAATGCAACCCCAGACCGATGGCCAGCCCTGTGTAGACAAGGCTAATAACAATACCGTGCCAGGCCACATTGTCAGCTAATTGAACATCACCGCTTCCCAGGGTTCGGCCAATCAGGGAGGTTAAGCCGGTTCCAGTGGCTGAAGAAACAGAGATAAGTAATATCTGTAAAGGGATGACTAAAGTCAAAGCTGCAAAGGATAGGGCTCCCAGCTTGGCCACAAAAAAGGTATCTATCAGGCTAAACAGTGAATACACTATCATGCCCGTAGTTGTCGGTAAGGAAAGCCGAAAGAGCAGTTTGGCTACACTATCCTGCAGCATATTGACCGGTCGAATATTAATCCCCCCTCCCTCTAGGCTTATGACAGCTAGGGGGGAAATAGTATCGGGGGGCGATCGACATATATGGTGAGAAACTCAAATGCCTGATCGGGGAAGATCCTATCTATAAAGAATGTATGACGAAACTCCTCCATATAATATAGCCACTTATGGCAATAAAATTGAATCTATATAATAGAACCGCTGGCAGTTGGTCAAAAATCAGTTCCATGGATCAATATGCTGCCAATCAACAGCTTTGAATTCACTTAGTTACAGGCTAATAGCCGCCAGATTGTTGCTTATATCTTAATAGGCATGTTATGATACGAAAGTAATATTGTTTTTCGATGCCTGACTCCGAATTGATCTGAATATTTTGGAATGATAGAGCGGGAAACTCAATTAATTATGAGTGGCTCGCTCTTTTATATTGACTGTTACCGAGCAGAATTTTAATAAAACAAGATTACAAATAAATAGTGTCTTAACACTAAAAAAGGAGACCCCAATTTGAATTTCGAAGAACTGAACCTTATCACCCCTATCCTGAGAGCTTTACGCACGGCAGGATATACTCAGCCTACACCCATACAGGAACAGGCGATTCCGTTTATACTTGACGGAAGAGATCTGCTGGGATGCGCGCAGACCGGCACAGGAAAAACGGCAGCCTTTGCCATTCCCTTGCTGCAAATGCTTTACCAAGAGAAGAAAAACCCCAAAGAACCGCGCTCCATTAAAGCCTTGATCCTCACGCCCACCCGTGAGCTAGCCATGCAAATAGATGAAAGCCTGGCCACTTATGGAAGATATACCGGTCTCAAGCATACCGTGATCTTTGGCGGAATATCCCAAGTCCCCCAAACCAATGCGCTCAGAGCAGGGGTAGATGTTCTGGTGGCAACACCAGGGCGGCTGCTGGATCTGATGAATCAGAGGTATGTCCGTTTGAACCAGGTCAAGATGTTTGTACTTGATGAAGCGGATCGCATGCTGGATATGGGATTTTCACACGATGTAAAGAAAATTATTGCCCAACTGCCGGTGCGCAAGCAAACCCTGCTGTTTTCAGCAACCATGCCTCCGGAAATTACCCAATTGGTCGACACCATTCTGTCAAACCCGGTGAAGGTGGCAGTAGATCCGGTTTCCTCACCGGTAGATGTCATCGAACAAGCGGTTTACTTTGTTGACCGCCAAAACAAAAGAGCACTACTCATACGACTGTTAAATGAGCATCCCCTGGATTCTGTTCTGGTATTTACCCGCACCAAACACGGAGCGGACAAGGTGGTCAGAGACCTGGACCGCGCCAGGATACCGGCCCAGGCTATTCACGGCAATAAATCCCAGGGAGCCCGGCAGCTGGCCCTAAACAATTTCAAATCCAAACGTACGCGGGTACTGGTGGCGACAGATATTGCCGCCCGTGGCATCGATGTGCAGGAACTCTCCTGTGTCATCAATTACGACCTCCCCAACGTGCCCGAAACTTACGTGCACCGGATAGGCCGTACCGGCCGAGCAGGCCTGGGCGGAACGGCCTTGTCATTTTGCGACCTGGAAGAAAGGCCATATCTGAAAGGTATTCAGAAGCTGATAGCCCAACAGATCCCGGTCGTTCAAGATCAGCCTTATGCCATGAGCAACACCGG
>CAZTZX010000037.1:3648-15136 GCA_964618175.1 uncultured Syntrophomonas sp.
TCTTCCATAACCTCGGTCAGACCCAAAAGGTGATCGCTGTCAGGATGGGTATTTATCACCAGATCCAGCTCATTTATGCCACGATGGCGGAGATAAGGTATCACCTTCATCTCTCCCACCTTATAAAACTGACTGCCGCCCCCGTCCACCATTATAAAACGCCCCTGCGGAGACTTGATCAGCAGAGCATCGCCCTGACCCACATCAATAAAGACGGCCTCCATAGTTCCCCGATCCCGCCAGGAAGGCGGCCAGAAGACTACGGTTAGAAAAATCAGTATCAAGATCGCTCCGAGCCAGGCAGAAGAGCGATAATAGCGGTGATCAAACGGCCAGCTTAACAACAGCAGCAGCCCCGCATAATAGGCGGTTATCGCCAATATTCCTGGAGTAGCCACCCATAAGACCCCACCGGGCAGTGCGTTGCAAAAATGGGTAGCCAGAAGGATCATTTCTATCATAAGACCCGCTGCGAACAAACACATTCCGGCCAGGGGTGCCACCATCACTAATACTAGGGCTACAAAGCCGAGCATGACCACAGCTCCCGACAGATAAGTAACCAAAAGGTTAGCCAGGACGGAAACCGGTGAAATCAGATTAAAATAGTAAGCAATTGCCGGAGTAATAGCTATCTGGGCACAAAACGGCACCAGTAAAGCGTCCACTGCCAGACCAGAGTACGGTATCCTTTGGCGTAGCAGTGGAAACAGATAAATCAATCCCCAGGCAGCCAGAAAGGATAGCTGGAAAGATATAGTGAATAAAGCGTGGGGGTCAAACACAATAATCAGCAAGCCGGCTATTCCCAGACTGTTGAGCATTTGGTGGGGACGGCCCGAATAGTAGGCCAGCAGTCCCATCCCGCCCATAATAGATGCCCGTATAACCGGTATCGGCCAGGATATTAGAGTTCCATAGACCAGCAGGAGCACCATGCCCGCCATCAGCTTATAAGATCGTTTAGCTCCCAGCAAAGAAGTAAGCCAGCCGGAAAGCAGCAGCAAAAAACCAATATGCAGTCCAGATACAGAAAAGAGATGCACTATACCGGTATACTGGAACTCATCATATAATTGCGGGTCAATGTCATCAATGTCACCCAGAAGCATCCCTCGCAGTATAGCGGATTCCTGGCTGGTCATGTACTCCTCGGTCACCTGGAGCATGCGGTCGCGATAGTTGTTTATTTTTGCCTGCCAACCACTGGCCGGTTCGAGTTTCAGAATCTCATCAGCTTTTTTAACGGACAACAAGTAATAAACACCCTGATGGTACAGGTATTTACGGTAATCAAATTCACCCGGATTACCGCCCTGATGCGGGGGCTCCAGGGATCCGGTCAGCCATAGCTGATCACCCTTTTGAATTGGAAGGGAAAATTGGCACACTACCTGATACTGGCGATGATAGCGATTGTCTTGATCGGTAGCTAGCACAAAACGAGTGCGCTCCTCGTCCAGGCGTGGAATAGAGACGACCGTTCCCATTACCGAAGTGTTTTTTATTTCTGGGAGCGTTTGGGGAGGGTGTTGCATAGCTGGATAGTAAAATATGATGGCTGCCAATATCAGAGCAATCCATCCTAGGGGATAATGGCGTGAGGGTTTGTAAAAAGAAAGCAACAGTAAAAGTACGATAATAGGTAAAACATACCACCAGACTCTATAATAGGCAATAATGGCTGCTACGGCCACACAGACAAACGCGGCAAACCAGGGGTGTTCGAAGACTACAGCCGACTCCTGATCGACAGCGGTTACCATTATTTAACGTCAACCTGATCCTTAAGATCAGCAAAGCGCTTATCACCAATACCGCTGACATTGCGGAGGTCTTCAATGGAGCGGAAGGGGCCATTTTCTTCCCGGTAATCAACGATCCTCTGGGCCAAGGTGGGCCCTATACCGTTAAGATGCTGATCCAGTTCAGCCACACTGGCCCGGTTTATGTTGATCTTGCCGCTGGCCGATATCCCGGACGGTGGTGTTGCAAATATTGACTCCGACTCAGGCGATTCTCCTTGAACCGGAACCAGAATAGTTTCTTCATCCACCATCAGCCGCGCCATGTCTATATGGCGCAGATCGGCGGTCGGTTTGGGAATCGCCTTCTCCAGAGCCTCATAAATGCGCGCTCCCGAAGAAAACTGGTATATATTGGGTTGTTCCACCTCGCCGGTAACAAATACGATAATTTCTTGCTCCTGAGGTTCCGGGAGATTTTCCTGCTCTGCTGGCACCATCTCGGCTTGCAGCAGAGTAATCTCCTCGGCATTATTTTGACGTTCCCGATAAGACCCATAAAAGGAGCCCAGCCCAAAAGCTATCAGCAGCACTACCACGGCCGCCACCAGCCAACGTCTATCAATGTCACCCATGCTCATCACCGATGACTATTTCGCCATATTGTGGTATTTTCCTCCATTGCTGGATAAGAAATGACGTTTTTTTATCAGGCCGTTTTATTTTTACGACTATTAATATTCTATATTCGTATATTCATGTTGACAACATTATCGAACTAAAACTACCATAGAGATAAGAGAAACTTAGTGATTAACGAACGGAGGTCTTTAATTTGAAGAATCTACTCCTTAACCCCAAACAGTATAGAGACCGCGGGTATCCGGATGAGAGGTCTAAAGAAATCATGCTGAAAACCATTGCGTGGTTTGAAGAGAAGGGTCTGGCCGCGCAGAAGGAGCAGTATCATAATCGCGAGTTTGCAGATGACTTCTGGAAGTTCATGACTGCAGAAGGTTTTTTTGAAACTCTTTTCCTCCCCAAAGGGTATGGCTCCGACCCTGATCAGTATTACAGCACCTACCGGATGTATGAGTTTTCCGAAATCTGTGGCTTCTACGGTGCAGCTTACTGGTACTGCTACCATGTCTCCACCTTGGGTCTTGATCCGATACTGATGGGTGACAACGAAGAAGTCAAACATAAAGCTGCCGCTAAGCTAAAGGAAAATGCCTTCTGTGCCTTTGGTCTTTCTGAAAAAGAGCATGGGGCCGATATTTATTCTACCTCGATGACCTTGACTCCTAAGGGCGATGGTACCTATGTGGCTAATGGCCGCAAGTATTACATCGGCAATGGCAACGTGGCTAGTACGGTATCAATATTTGGCAAAATGGCTGATACCGGTGACTACGTATTCTTTGTAGTTGATGCCAATCATCCCAACTACAACCTGATAAAGAACATAGTAGACAGCAATCAGCAGTTTGTGGCTGAATTCGAGTTGCGCGACTATCCCATAACCGATGCGGAAATCTGCACCATCGGTCCCAAGGCCTGGGATGACATGCTCAATACCATCAATGTTTGTAAATTTAATATTGGCTCCGGTGCCACCGGCATCGTGACCCATTCATTCTACGAAGCCCTCAATCACACTACCCACCGCATACTATACGGTAAAAAAGTGACCGAGTTTGCTCAGATCAAAAGACTCTTTATGGATTCCTGGCTTAGACTTATGGGCATGAAGCTCTTTGGTCTGCGGGCAACTGATTACATGCGCGTGGCTAATGACAATGACAAAAGATATCTGCTCTTCAACCCGGTTATGAAGATGAAAGTAGCTATCCAGGGTGAACAGGTTCATGAACAGCTGTGGGATATTATTGCTGCCAAAGGTTTTGAAAAAGATATGTATTTCGAGCAGGCGGTTTCGGAACTAAGAGGTTTCCCCAAACTGGAAGGTACCCGTCATGTAAACATGGCCTTGATCGCCAAACTGATTCCTAGCTATATGTTTATGCCGGCTGAATTTGAAGAAATAGGTCGGATAACTGATAACCGCGATGAAGCCTACCTATTTAGACAGGGCCGTACCAGAGGCTATGCCAAAACCAAGTTCCACGATTATATGATCGCTTACAACAGCCTGGCCCATTTGCCCAATGTACAGGTGTTTATTGAGCAGATCAATGCCTATAAAAACTACCTGATGGTATCCGGCCAAGATATAACCAAACAGATGGAAGACTTTGACTACCTACTGGCAGTAGGCGAACTGTTCACTATGGTAGCCTATGGTCAGCTTATCATTGAAAGCGCCAAAATCGAAGGGATCAGCGATGAGGTAATGAATCAAATGTTTGACCTTTTCGTCAGAGATTTCTCCGCCTTTGCCATGGATCTGTACGGCAAGCCCTTAAACAGCCCGGCTCAGGTTGAAGCCATTGCCCAGATGTTCAAACGCCCCGTTGCCAATACACCAGAATTCGAGAAATTACTCGAGGAAGAAGTCTACAGTCTGGCGGACGTTTATGAGCAAAACCCCTAAACGGTAGGAAATATAGTTACCCCCCCTGAAGAAGTTTATATATAGCCAACACCCTAACACTCTCCCCCGGGCGGCCTAACCAGCCGCCCACTTTTTTTACCGTTTTAGTTAACACCTATATTTATCTCTTTAATGATTTTTTTCAGAGCGCGCTTTTCAATGCGCGACACATAGGAACGTGATATACCCAGTTTGCGGGCGATCTCACGCTGGGTTTCCTTCAGCCCCGTGAACAATCCATAGCGCATCTCAATAACCTGCCGCTCACGCCGGGTCAATACCCCCATCTTGCCTCTGATTTTCTCCTCCTGCAGTTTAGCGTCTAAAAGTTCAATAATTTCATTATCGATAGTCAGAATGTCGATCAAGGAGATTTCATTACCTTCTTTATCATAGCCAATAGGATCATAGATGGAGATTTCCTGTTTAATCTTTTTAATATTACGCAGGTGCATTAACACCTCATTTTCAATACAGCGAGCCGCATAGGTGGCCAACCGAACCCCCTTCTCATCCTTAAAAGTCTTGATGGCCTTGATGAGACCAATGGTACCAATGGAGATCAAGTCCTCCATGTCTTCGCCACTACTGTCATACTTTCGTACTACATGGGCTACCAACCTCAAGTTGTGTTCGATCAGCTTGTTGCGGGCCTCCTCATTTCCCGACCTCATCCTGTCCAAATACATCCGTTCATCCGCTTCGTCCAGGGGCTGCGGAAACACCTGATTGTTCAAATAACCGAACAGCAACAGGGTTCCCTTCACCAGGGCGGCCATAGCCAGAGCCCAACCAAGGATGGTCAAGTTACCACCTCCACAAAAATTGAGCGCTTAATACTATATGAAGGTGAATGGTGAATTGTGCTTAAATATGGGAGGAAAGTTTTGGAGGAAAGAAGGGAGGAAAACTTAAAAGTGTTGATAAATTATGCAGTGGATCCCAAATTGCAGACACATATAACGTTAATAGAAATAATAAGAATAGATATAATCTTATGTTTCTGCGGGTATATTTTACCATCACCATGATTGTGGGGTGCTTGTATGGATATATCCTGGTACGGAACTGCTTCAATATGTATGAGCCACGCAGGACATCGGATACTGTTCGATCCATTTGTCCCCATGAATACCAATATCCAATATACTTCTGTTCAGGAACTGGCTCAGATGGGCGACATATTTATCACCCACGGTCATTTTGACCATATTATCCGGGTACCAGAAGTGTTAGCCCTAGGAAAGAGCAAAGTGCACTGCTCTGCAGAAACTGCCCAGCAGTTGATTAGAGCTGGTGCCTCTGCAGAGCAAGTAGTCAGCATTAATCCGGGCGATACGATCAGTCATGGTCCCTTTACCATCAGGGTTCACAAAGGCCAGCATATAAAGAATGATCTGCAACTGGTATTAAAAACTATATTCAATCGTCGCATTGTCAGTCACTATAAAGAGCTTATTAATATCGTCAAGGCCCACAAAAAGTGTCCTCAGGGTCAAGTCTTGGTCTATGAAATCAGCTTGGATAATATCAAAATCCTGCATCTGGGTAGTCTCAACCTGTGTTCTGATGAGGAATATCCCCAGGATGTCAATGTTCTTTGCCTCCCCTTACAAGGCAGATCTGATCTACTTACCTATGCGCTTGTATTTGTAGAAAAAATCAAACCGCAAAGTATCTTCCTCCACCACTTTGATGATGCTTTCCCACCGATTTCTTCGACTATTGATTGTAATCCCTTCGCCGATCTGGTTCGTCGATCCTATCCGAGTATAGCAGTTACAATTCCTGAGTATGGGATCAGCTACCCTGTACAAGGCATGCAATGAATAGGCACTGTTGAGGTGCCCCCCTTACGATTCCCTTGCCTCGACACCCAAGAACTGAATTAAAAGCAGGGCAACGGTACAGACTAGTCAAAAAAGGGCGATTTGTTATGAAAGTAGCTATTTTGGGGGCTGGCTTTGCAGGTTTGGCCTGTGCCCGACATCTTGAACAGAATGGTATTTATCCAGACATTTTCGAAAAGCGGCATCGGGTGGGCGAACGCTTTCCTAACATGGAAGCCATTATGCACCTAATGCACAGACCCATTAAAGACTCTTTAGTCTATATAAATAGTCTTTTGAATGTGGATATTAAACCAGCGGCAGTGGTTCATACTGTGGAAATACATTCACCCAACCAGCAAGCAGTTATTACTGGGAAAAACCTGGGCTACTCAACTATCCGCGGACATGATGACAGGTCATGGGAGTGTCAATTGGCACACTACATCAAATCAGAGATTGTTTTTAATTCTAATCCCGATCATAGAGAACTTGAAAAAGAGTACGATTGGGTAGTGGTGGCTACCGGGGACTCCACTATATCCAGGGATCTGGGAGTATGGACTACTGATATAGAGCCCTTTTTACGAGGCTGCATAATAAAAGGAGATTTTGATCCCGGAAGTATGAGGCTTTGGTTCAATCAGTCATTGAGCAAACAAGGCTATGTTTATTTTGCTCCATACGATTCAAACGAAGCATGTATTTGCACCGCTGCTGCTCCATCCTCTCCTGAGGACATTGACCAATTATGGGCCAACAACGTTGAGCATTTCGGCATTACGCCTGAGCCTGGTTCGGAATTCAAGGTAGAAGAATATAAAATAGGGCGGGTTTCGACCCGACAGATCCGGAATATATTGCTGACCGGCAATGCAGGAGGCTTCATCGAACCAATGATGGGCTTTGGTCAGGTATCCTCGCTTTTAAGCGGGTTTTATGCTGCTCAAGCCATACTAACCGGTGCAGATTATAACCAATTGACCAATTGGTTCAATAAGCGCTATGAGGATTCATTAATACTGAGAAATTATATGCTTAGACTCGATGATCAAGCATTTGACAGAATAGTCCTAGCCCTAAATAATAAACTAAGTAAAAGTATCATCAATAGTTCTCGTATTATACAGCTTTCAATTTTAGCTAAAATGGCTGCTTTAAGAAAGTAAACCCTATGGCCGCTAATAAGCATGCTGCCGGGGTATTACGAACTCCTTTTTAACGCTCTCATAAAAGCGAGACAGGGGAAAAGGCCCAGGAGCCCGGGACCTCGTATATATTGGATATAATGTAAACTTGTGCATATTCCATTTGGTCAACGGAATATTATTGATGTATCGGTACACTCACTATTTAGTATTTTCATGAAATACCTTTATGAACCAATGATCGCATAGCGTTCAAAATGATAAGCTTAAGAAAACATACTTGCTATACTTGTTAAGAATTGCCTCGAAAAGACAGTTAAGTTTATGTATTATGTATTTTTATTGGGACAGATAAGCAGGAATTATCGCACCAATATAGAATTATAACCAGAATCAAAAAAATAGTTAGCATTATGACCTGGACTATACAATCGTTTTATGGTATGACCGGAACAATCTCATAGGCTCCGAGCTTTCTATCTAAAGCAATTTGCCATGATAGTTAAGCCGTTGGGTTGACTTGGAAACGTGTCAGCCTATCCCGATACTGGCAAAGGAGCACAAAATGATTTCAGTTAAATTTATGGCTGGTATGATTTTGTGTTTTTTAATGGTTTTGTTGTAATGGGGGAATCAGCTTTTAAGGTTCATTTAGCAATTATTAACAGTTCGAACCTAAAGTTGGTAGATATAATCAAGGTAATAAGTGAGGTGATTGCTGAAATTATACTTATCTCTAAAATGTTTTTGTGATTAGTTTAAAAAGGGGAGGGAGAATGGTGATGGATGTAACTCGTCGTAGTTTTCTGAAAATGACGGGGCTTTCAGTCGTCGCTGTGGCCAGCGGACTGGGATTTAACCTTTCAGTGGCAGAAGCTAAAGCATTTACCTTAAAGCTTGATGGATGCACCAAAGTACCGAGCATTTGTCACTTCTGCTCAGGTGGATGCGGTCTACTGTTGCATATCAAGGACGAAAAACTGGTTCACTTGGAAGGAAATCCGGACAATCCGATCAACGAGGGTACTCTTTGCCCGAAGGCTGCTAGCCTGGAGCAAGTGGCCTATTCGCCGGAACGTCCAAAGACACCGCTGTATCGTGCACCCGGAGCTGAAGAATTTCAAGAGATTTCCTGGGATGAGGCTATTGAGCGCATTGCCAAGAAGGCCGTCGAAATCCGGGATAAAACCTGGAAGAGTACTGATGAGATAACCACCAAAACTGGAGAGAAAAAAGTTGTTCCGGCCAACCGGGCCGAAGGTCTGGCTATGATTGGCTCGGCTGAAGTTGATAATGAAGAATCTTACCTGCTTTCCAAATTTGCCAGATTGATTGGCACACCTTATCACGAACACCAGGCCCGTATCTGACACGCGCCCACGGTGGCTAGTTTGTCACCTTCATTTGGTCGCGGTGCTATGACTAACTCCTGGCAAGATATGATGAACTCTGATTGTTTCCTGATCGCCGGCAGCAACTGCGCGGAAAACCATCCCATTGCTATGAAATGGGTCAATCGGGCCAAGGCTAAAGGGGCCAAAGTCATCGTAGTCGATCCCCGCTTTACCCGTACTGCTGGGAAGGCCGATATTTTTGCCCAGATCCGGCCGGGAACAGATATTGCTTATCTAGGGGCTATGATCAATTATTATATTGAGAATAAGCTCTATGATGAAGCCTATGTACTGAACTTTACCAATGCCCTGCTGAAAATCAGCAAGGATTTCAAATTTGATGATGGTTTATTCTCTGGCTTTAATGCCGAGACCAAAAAATATGATTATGCGTCCTGGGCTTACCAGCTTGATGCTGATAATAAGCCGATAAAAGCTGATAGCTTGGATGATCCAGACTGCGTACTGCAAAAACTCAAAGAACATTACTCCAGATATACCTTTGATGTGGCTGCACAGATTTCCGGCATCCCAGCTGACAAAATCAAGTTGATTGCTGACACCTTCGCGGCTGCCAAACCGGGTAATATTTTCTATGCTCTGGGTATGACCCAGCATACTACCGGTGTTCAAGGCATCCGTTGCTATGCCATCATCCAACTGCTGTTGGGTAATACCGGCAAGGCCGGCGGCGGCATTCAGGCCCTGCGCGGCGAGCCTAATGTGCAGGGTTCTACTGATATGGCCAACCTCAATGCCAATCTACCTGGATATTTACCTTATCCAACCAATGCTCAGGTAGCTTTGCATGATTATGCCGTCAAAAATGGTTCAGTTCAGCATAAACCTATAGTGGCACTGCTCAAAGCCTGGTTCGGCAAAAATGCCACGGCTGAGAATGATTATGGCTATGGTTGGCTACCCAAGAACGACCCGACCAATATGCCCACCCAAACCGAATTCTTCAAATGGATGGAAAAGGGCCAGTTCAAAATGCTCTTTAACTTTGGCTCCAATTCCACCGTTTCCATTCCTGACCGCAAGAATGTAGCCCGAGGCCTATCCAAGCTGGAAATGCTGGTGGTAGCAGACATATTCCTAGTAGAAACTGCTCAATTCTGGCGTGAACCTGGTATCGACACCAAATCAATCCAGACCGAGGTTATCTATTTACCGGCGGCCTTTGTTTATGAAAAGGCCGGAACCATGACCAACTCTTCCCGTCTGGTACAGTGGAAAGAGCGGGCACTCCATCCGCTTAATGGCTGTTGGCCCGACCTGGATATAGTAGATCGGATATTTATGAAGATGCGCGATCTCTATGCCGGCAGCACCGATCCCAAGGATGAGCCTATTCTGAAGGCTAATTGGGACTATGATGATGGGCACGGTGAGGCCAGTCCCTTAAAGGTGCTGCAGGAGCTCAATGGCTATAATGATAGTACCGGCCAACTAACCGCCAGTCTGGGTGAATATTTAGGTGCTCCTATCGGTACTGTTTCCACCGGCTGTTGGATATATGCTGGCGTAACCCCGCCGGGTAAAAACCTGGCCGATCGCCGCGACAATTCCGACCCCACCGGCTTGGGTCTAAACAAGGAATATGCTTTCGCTTGGCCTGGTAATATCCGCGTGCTGTACAACCGGGCCTCCTGTGATATGAATGGCCAGCCAGTTGATCCTGATCGCAAATTGATCTGGTGGGATGCTGCTGCCGGAACCTGGACCGGCAATGATGGTCCGGACGTAGTTGATAAGACGAAAGGTCCTGACACTCCCGAAGGGAAACAGGCTTTCCGTATGAATCCAGAGGGTGTAGGTCGTTTATTTACCGCCAGCTACATGAGCGGAGTTTCCTCGTCACCCGTTCCTGCGGAAAGTATAGCTGCCATTCCCACCCGCGGAGCCGGTATGACGGTTGATGGCCCCATGCCTGAATTCTATGAGCCGATTGAAAGCCCAACTACTAATACACTGCATCCCAATGTTCAGAATAATCCTATGGCCAAGATCGTGTCCACCGAGTTTGGCGATCCTGCGGAGTATCCCTATGTTCTCACTACCTATGGTGTGTGTGAGCATTTCTGCGCAGGCGGCATTACCCGTAACATTCCTTTCTTAAATGAAGTCATGCCTGAGCCCTTTGCCGAGATCAGCAAAAACCTGGGTAAGATACTCGGTATCAAAGATGGGGATAAGATTGAAGTATCCTCTGTGCGTGGCAAACTTACCGTACACGCCCTGGTTACCGATCGTATACAGACGCTGATAATCAATGGGAAAGAAACAGAAACTATCGGTATGCCCTGGAGCTGGGGCTTTGCAGCCTTAAATCCTGGCCCTAGTACCAATAATGTGACAATGGCCGCCCTGGATCCCGGTGCTGGGACTCCAGAGTATAAATGTTGCCTTGTCAGCGCAAGGAGGGCTTAACTATGGAAAAAAGAATGGTTTTTGTTGATACTTCATTGTGTACTGGCTGTAAAGCTTGTTCTGTAGCCTGCAAGGCCTGGAACGATCTGCCCGCTGAAAAAACCGAGCTGATCACCAGTTATCAATCCCAGGCTGCTACCACTCATAACACCTGGACCTATATCAGCATGCATGAAAAGTATGAGAACGGCAAAATGGAATGGCTGATGTTCAAGCATCAGTGTTACCATTGCGCTGATCCTGATTGTATGAAGGCTTGTCCAGTAGGAGCCATTTATAAGACCGATTCAGGGTATACGCTAATTGACCAAGATAAATGTATCGGTTGCGGATACTGTGCCGCTAACTGCCCCTGGGGCGTTCCCAAAACCAATCCGGAAACAAA